>JAUNJC010000055.1 GCA_030523195.1 Oscillospiraceae bacterium | reverse complement strand
GAGGGCATGCCGAATCTCTATTGCGGTGTGTTATGCGTAGTGTTAATAGGGATGTTTTTGCGTGCAACACAAATTCGTCTGCGAGAGAAAATAGGGGCAGTTTTGGTATTGGGATTTTTGCTGCTTAGCTGCAATTGGAATATCTTAAATTTTATCTGGCATGGGTTCCATTTTCCGAATATGCTGCCATATCGTTTTTCTTTTCTAGTTTCTTTTGTACTGATTACAGTCGCCTATCGTGCTTATATTTTGATTCTGGAACAGAAAATGAAATGGCTGGACTTGTTGGCAATGACATTATGGAGTGTACTGTTTTTGGTGCTGGTTTACCAGAAAGATCGGAAACAGGCAGTGATTTATACTGCTATTACTGTGGCAGCGTATTTACTGCTGTTATTATTAAAACGATTCAGATTGCTAAATCGGCGAGTTTTTGCCAGCGGTATGATGTTGGTAATGTTGGTGGAGATGGGATGTCATGTGCAAATGAGTACAGAGGCGGTTTCCACTTCGGACTATGTGACGTATCCAGAAAAATATAAAGAAGTAGAAGCACTTTTGCAGCAGCTGGAAAAAGAGGATGATACATTTTACCGTACAGAACTGACTAGTTGGTATACGCTGAATGATCCGGCATTGTATCGGTATCAAGGGGTTTCACAGTTTTCTTCTATGGCAAACTGTAATGTGACTACCTTTTTGAAAAAACTGGGGCTTCCGGCTTCTGAGGCAGGGAACCGCTATTATTATGCACACAGTTCTCCTTATTTGGATATGTTGCTGGGGATTCGTTATGTGATTCAGAAAAACGGTACAATGGCTGAAACAGAAACCGTAGAGCAGGTCGCCACAAGCAATGGTGTTTCCAGTTATCGCAATCGTTATGCTTTGCCGATTGGATTCTTAGTAGAGAAAGAGACCGCAGATTTTACAGTGGATACCAATAAAAATCCGTTTGAAGTACAGAACGATTTATTTGCCAAAATGACTGGCATCACAGAGCCATTGTATACAGCAGTAGATGTAACGGATGTAGGACATACGGGTTTGGATGTTAGCCGAAATGGGTATGGGTATTACACTTATTTTCCACTCACGAATGCGACAGAAACATATTTGAAATATAATTTTGTACCGGAGCAGGATGCCATTTTATATGGCTATCTTTCTTTGGATAGTGCAGAAGAAGTAGACATTTATCAGAATGAACGTTATGACTTTTCACAGAAACTTGCCAAACAACCTTATATTTTCTCCATGGGAAGTTATCAGGCAGGGGAGCGTGCAACGTTGAAATGCAATGTGAGTCGAAAAAGCATACAAAGCAATGTGGTAACGGTTTATGTATATGCTTTGAATAAAAATGTATTGGAACAGGGATATGAAATGTTATCTGCCAGTGGATTGCAATTGACAGATTGGAGTGATACACACTTAATTGGAACATTGGAGGCTCCACAGGATGGCATTTGCTATCTTTCTGTCCCCATAGACGAGGGATGGTATATTACAGTAGACGGCGTTGAGACGGAACCCATTGCCATTGGCGATGCCATGACAGGCATTTCGATTTCCAGCGGCATGCACACCATTTCTATGCGGTATTGTCCAAAGGGCTTTGCAGCTGGAGCAATTTTGTGTGGCAGTGCAGTGCTGTGGATTACATTCTGTTATGTCATGGAACAAAAGCAAAAATATGCCGGTGGCTTCATACGAGCAGGCAGAAGGAGACGAAAATGCGAACTTTAAAAGTAATGATGGCATTTTGCGGAACAAACTATCATGGCTATCAGCGGCAGAACAATGCCAATACCATACAGGAAGTGGTGGAAACAGCAGTTTCTCGTTTGCTGAATACACCGACTGCAATTTATGGATGTTCTCGTACAGATACTGGTGTGCATGCAGAGCAGTTTTGTTTTTCTTTGATAACAGAAAATCCGCTGCCCTGCCGGAATTTTGTACGGGGATTAAATGGCTATTTGCCTGAGGATATTTCGATTTTATCTTGTGAAGAGGTAGCGGATACCTTTCATGCACGGTATAGTTGTCAGGCAAAAGAATATCATTATCGGATTCATAACAGTGAATCGAAAAATCCATTTGCTACAGATCGTGCATTGCATTATCGGCGTACTTTGCAGATTGATCAGATGCAAGCAGCCGCAGACTTGTTAAAAGGGACACATGACTTTTCCAGCTTTTGTTCAGGATGTACAGAAAATAAGGACACAATTCGAACAATTTATCAATTTGAAATAAAAATGCAGGGAACAGACTGTTTCATCCTTGTAAAAGGCAATGGATTTTTGTATAATATGATTAGGATTCTGGTCGGTACGCTTTTAAGTGTCAGTGAAGGGGAGATTGCCGTATCAGAAATACCAGAGATTTTAGCGGCACGAAGACGAATTTATGCCGGCAGAACGGTACAGCCTTATGGTCTGTATTTGCACCGTGTTTTTTATGACACGGCACAGTTTACATTGCCAAATGCAGATTCCTTTTTCGGCAGTGCCGTCAGCGGAGGTGAATAAAATGGGAAATGACACAAGTTTTGATGCTGTAAAACATCGCAAGAAACAGCGTACAAAAAATAATTTAAAAAAATTGCTGTTGTTTCTATTGATTGCTGCATTTTGCGGTTATCTATATTTAGAGCGGGATGCATGGATTCCGAAATTGGAGGGAATCGGTAGCCGATATGAGGCGATCACACAGAATGACGGAACGTTGGCAGAGGGAAACTTTCCATTGTCGATTACCCGAAATGCAGAATATCAGGCAGCTTTGGTAGAGGATAATTTGTTTATTCTGAATGCTTCTTATCTATATTTGTATTCACTGCATGGGGATTTAAAGGATACCCGTCAATTGGCGTATAGTAAGCCGGTCATGAAAAGCAATGAAAATTTTGCATTGTTATATGAGAACGGCGGAACTCGTTTTCGAGTAGATCGGCAAAGCCGAAATATTTATACTAAGAATATGGATAATCCAATTATCACAGGTGCAGTGAGTCCAGATGGTGTGGTGGCACTGGTAACAGAATCCGATTTGTACAGCTGTGTACTCCAGATATTTGACAAAAACGGAAAAAAGCTGTATACTCGTAATTGTATTGAGCGGTTGAGCGATATTGCTTTTACGGCAGATAGTACAGGTTGTGTCTTTACAGAATTGAGTGCGGCAGATGGTGATGTGATCACAACCATGAAACGCATTGAATTTGATGAAACGGATTTTGTGTGGGAGTCGGAATCTCTGTCTACACTGAGTCTTAACGTTTCATTGACAGAAAACGATCACACCTGCGTCATTGGCGATACTGCTTGTGCATACTATAATGAGAAAGGCCAGTTAGATTCGATGTATGCCTATACTGGTACGCTGAAAAGTTATGCGATGGAGGCGGGCAATGCAGCAATTCTTGTTTGGGATGAGAAAAAGCGAGAAACCAAATTGGTACTCTTTGAAGGTTCTGCGGCGGAACCAGTGGAAATTACAGTAAATGGGGATGCAAAAGCCGTGCAGGTATATGGAGATCGTGTGTACATGATGAATGCGGAAACCATTATTGCATATAACTTTTCTGGAAAGGCAGTTGCAACGGTCAATCTAGATAGTTCCTATGATTCATTCTTAAAAAAGGATAATTATCTGTTTTTGCTTCGGTATGATAAGATCGACCGAGTAGACTTTAAAGAGTAGGGATGTACAATGTGGTGGTATTATGATCTGGTTGTCATAGCGGTATTGGTGCTTTGTATTTGGAATGGAATGCGGAAAGGGCTAAGCCGTTCCTTGATGCAGCTAGCAGTAACTATTCTAAGTGCGGGGATTGCTTTTATGATTAGTCAGCCGCTTGCGGAATTTTGTTATACTGAATTTTTAGAAGAACCGATGGTTTCTGCATTGGAGCAAAAGTTGGATACAGTTGATGTTGCCGGGTTGGTGCAGGAAAAGCTGACGGAAAATGGGATCCCAGTTTCTGAGGAGCAGGTACAGACCATTCTTGCAGATCCAGAGGGTGTTGCTGCGCAGTATGGAATAGATGCTGCATGGCTGAAGGAACAAGTGGATAACGCTGCCGTTTATGTGGAAGAGATGACAAATGGTGTGTTACCGGAATGGTTGATTAAAGAGGTCACATCGGACGGCGTTTTACAGTTGGATACGGCAAAAGCAGTGCTTTCGGGGAATACCAGACAGGCAGCAGAAACATTGGTATTGCAGTATGGGAAACCAATATGCTGTACGATTTTGCAGGTTATTTTATTTGGGGTTTGTTTTTTTCTGTTGCTGTTTTTGTTACAAGCAATTACTGCTTTTTTCCCAATGCGGCAGATGGGAACTTCTACAGATATGGCACTTGGGGCGGTGGTTGGTATGTTGAAAGCCTGTGTGTTGATTTGGTTTATGGTACTCTTAACCCGAGCTGTGGTTTCAGCCACACAGGGAACCAACCCGTTTTTTACAGAATCGTCGATTCAGAAGACGTACTTGTTTCAGTTGCTTTATTAAATGGTGCATGCCACCGCATACGATGATGAAAAAAGACTGCCATTTGTAATTTTATTCTGAACGGCAGCATGATAGAGAAAGGTGATGGAAGAATGGTTTTGTGCAGCAGATGTAAAAAGCGTCCGGCAGTCGTGTTTATAACCTCACAGCAGGGCGATAAAAAGAGAAGCGAAGGGCTTTGTATGGTTTGTGCCAAAGAGCTGAATGTACCGCAAATATCGGAATATATGAAGCATATGGGCGTAACGGATGAAGAATTGGAGCAGATTTCGGATCAGATGATGGAACTCATGGATGGGGATAGCTTTGAAATGGGTGGATCTGGCACGATGCCGCCGTTTATTCAGAATATTATGAAGAATATGCCAATGGGCGAAGAGGAGCAGTCTTTAGATACGCCGAAGACAGAGCAGCATGCCAAAAAAGAAAAGCGTATGAAGAAAAAGAAAGAACTGAAGTTCCTGAATAATTATTGTACCAATCTGAGCCAGCGTGCGGAAGAAGGCAAGATGGATGTCATCATTGGGCGAGATAAGGAAATTGAACGAGTGGTGCAGATTTTGTGCCGCCGGACAAAAAATAATCCTTGTCTGATTGGCGAACCGGGTGTCGGAAAAACAGCGATTGCAGAGGGGATTGCACAGCGAATTGCTGCCGGACAGGTTCCGTTTTATTTAAAGGAAAAACAGGTCTATTTACTGGACTTAACTTCTCTGGTTGCAGGTACGCAGTTTCGTGGACAGTTTGAGAGCCGAATTAAGGGATTGTTGACAGAAGTCAAGCAGGAAGGAAATATTATTCTTTTTATTGATGAGCTGCATAATCTGGTTGGGGCAGGAAATTCAGAGGGTTCCATGAATGCTGCAAATATTATGAAGCCGGCACTGTCCAGAGGTGAAATTCAGGTGATTGGCGCAACAACATTTGAAGAATACCGAAAGTATATTGAAAAAGATGCCGCACTGGAACGTCGTTTTCAGCCGATTACAGTCAAGGAGCCAACAATAGAAGAATCCATTGAAGTTTTAAACGGCATTAAGAAATATTATGAAAAACATCATCGGGTGCATATTTCAGATGCGATGGTTCGTTTGTGTGCAAAACTGGCAGAGCGGTATATTACCGATCGTTTTTTGCCGGATAAGGCAATCGACCTGTTGGATGAAAGTTGTGCTTGTACCTGTTTACGTTCACCGGAGATTGCAGCGTATGATGCGGAAGAAAGCAAACTGGCACAGATGGAAGCACAGGAAAAGCAGATGGAGGAAGAAACAGAGGTCGATTATGAAGGGCTTGCAAAGCTCAAGGGCGATATGATTCGTTCTCGTGATCGTCTTGCAGAATTGCAAAAAAAGGTGGATCAGGTGCAGGTAACAGAGGCCGATCTTGCAAAGGTGATTGCACTTTGGACAGGAATTCCAGCAAGTAAGATTCAGGAGACGGAATATGCCAAACTGGCAGTATTGGAAGACCATTTGAAAGCACGTGTAGTGGGACAGGAACAGGCTGTTTCTGCATTGGCAAAAGCCATCAAGCGGACACGGGTACAGCTTTCTGCGAAACGGCGGCCTGCCTCCTTTATCTTTGTTGGTCCGACCGGTGTCGGTAAGACAGAACTGGTGAAAGTGCTGGCAGAAGAATTATTTGATGACAATGATCCGCTGATTCGGCTGGATATGACAGAGTTTATGGAGAAGCATGCGGTTGCAAGAATGATTGGTTCTCCTCCGGGCTATGTTGGTTATGATGAGGCAGGGCAGTTGACTGAAAAGGTACGGCGGAAACCGTATTCTGTCATTTTGTTTGATGAGATTGAAAAGGCACATCCAGATGTCATGAATATCTTGATGCAGATTTTGGACGAAGGCAAAATTGATGATGCACAGGGCAGAACGGTAAGCTTTGCAAACACCATTATTTGCATGACGTCAAATGCTGGTTCGACAGATAAGAGCATTGGCATGGGATTTAACCGAACAGAAGAGGAAATTACAAAAGAACGTGCCATGAAGGCATTGCGGGAATTCCTACGGCCGGAGTTCATCGGACGAATTGATGAAATTATTGTATTCAATAAGCTGACTGAAGAACACTATGCAGAGATTGCAGGTCTGATGCTGGAGGAAATGAGAGAACCGTTGTTAGAGAAACAGATTACACTTTCCTATACAGATGAGGCACGAAAATTGATTGCAGAGAAGGCGTTTGGTAAAGCATATGGTGCAAGAGAAATTCGCCGTGTGATTCGGCAGGACATCGAAGACCAGATTGCAGATCAGATTATTAATCATGCAAATACGTTGCATCAGTTGATGATTACAACAGAACAGAAGAAACTAGTCGTCAAAGCAAATGAAGAAGATGCATAAAAAATCAAAATGAAACGAAAGCAGTCCAACGGAGTGTTTCTAACTCCGTTGGACTGCTTTTTCCATAAAAACACAGTATTTATGATAGTTTTTCGTCAATGGATTTTACATGCTGTAAAATCTGTTCTAGTGGGGTTTCTTTTTCGTCATTAGAATTGGTTGTCTCATCTGTTGAATTTGTCTGTTGAAATCCGTTTAGTTCAGCCTGTTGAATGATTTTTGGATAATCCCGATAGGCACAGTCTAAATCGACATCGCCATCAATACCACTGATATTTCCCGTCCAGCTGTATTGCCACAAACCATATGCACCTGTATAGTTTGTTTTGCTTACACCAATGTGGGAAAGAAAAATATCATATCGAGATTTGATGCTGTCACTCAAATGATATTCCAGTGCAGATTTAAACGTATAAATCGCTGCATAATATCCGGAAGCTTCAATGGCATCACAGAATGCTTTACACAGTGCATCTGCGTTCTGCAAACTGTCTTTTTCCTCAATATCAAAAGCAATTGGATATTCAAATTGTTTGCCTTGAATGGTATCCAGACAAACCTGTGCTTCTCGTTTTGCCTCTGCAGCAGTGGTCGCATAGCTGTACCAGTAAACACCAATTGGAATCCCCAGCCGTTTGCATTCGCTGTAATTGCGTGCAAATTGTTCATCTACCTGCGTGTATTCCCGTCCATATCCAGCACGTAAAATAGCAAATTCCACTTTTCCAGATGTTTTCACCTTTTCCCAGTCTATTTTACCTTGTGCATAAGATACATCAATGCCATAGGCGATTTCTTTCATAAAATCCTCTCCTTGTAAATTGTAGTAGTGGTAGAAATCATCTGTGATTGTGTGAGTTCCATAAATTTCATTTCCATACCACTTATCGGATGTTCGTACATCTAAATGGGTTTTGTCATACTGTGCATCAATGTTGGCGATACCCGTAAAGCCAATGTCCTGTGCTGCACAAGAGACGAGTTTGCTGCTGATGATTTCTTTATTACAGTTGTAGCAAATGACATCCACCGCCATTCCCATTGTATGCTGTCCTTTTCCAGTGCCGCCTACGATTTTGTCATGTTCAGGACAGCGATAACCGCTTGTAATGATTATTTTATTACAGTTTAGAGTATCATACAACTGTTCTAATTTTATAATTAACAGATCAGCAATTTGAAATGTGTGTGCTTTGCCACACGGACATGCAAATTCAGAAGCATGAAAGTGTGGTGACAATTGTGAATTATCATTGTTTGGGTACGTCTGAATCGTCATGATCGATCTGCTCCTTTTCTTTTGCAGATTGTTCGGAATTGCTTTTTTTCTGTAATAAATCTACTGCATTTTTCAATGCGGCTGGAAGTGGAATTCCCATCAATCCAGCGTTCTCTAAAATGGAAATCAATTCGTTACAGGAAAACCCAATACAGACAGCATTGCGAATATAGGAAGTGCTTAATATTAGATCAATACGAGCCGCTGCTACGACTAGAAGCAAAACTACTACTTTTTTTACAAGCCCTTTCCATCCAATTTTTGACTGTAAGCCACCTGT
The DNA here is from genome assembly GCA_030523195.1 of Oscillospiraceae bacterium. Classification (GTDB taxonomy): domain Bacteria; phylum Bacillota; class Clostridia; order Oscillospirales; family Ruminococcaceae; genus Ruminococcus_C. The sequence goes on along the minus strand of JAUNJC010000055.1, from coordinate 5,782 downwards.
TTCGGTTTTGGGAGACCGTCGAAAAATACCGGCCACCATGAGTCCTGTCACATAATCAATACTGATAAATAAAATTAAAGTGGTGAGCATCGCATTCCATCCGCCAAATACAACTGCAAGAATGCCACCCGCTGCACCCAGTATGGTGCAAATTGTTTCTCGCACGTTTTTTCTCCTTTCCAAAATGTGCTCTTATTGTAATGTATCCTGTTTTTCGGAAAAGCGTTCCGAAAAAGAGTGGCTTGCCGCCCCTCTTCGACAACCCCCTCTATTTCTATAATACACCCATTTTGAAATGTTGTCAACCCATTTTGAAAAATAAAATAATAAATCGTGTATGGCGATACCTTTATTTACGATTATTGTTTTTCATAAAATACAAAGTATATTTTAATTCTATATAATAGGCTATCTATAAATAATTTTTTATTTTCCCAAAATCGCTTTACTTTTTTTGTGAATTGTGCTAATATAATAGAAAGAATTGCACATATATAGTTATTTTTGTGGAGAAGCGGTACATATGCAAAAAAGGAACGTGTTTTCATGTTGGAAGGAGTAAGAAGTGAAGAAAAAAAGATGTAAAAAGGTGGCTGCCCTTGTTCTTTGTTTGGTTATGGGGTGTGCAACCGTTGAACAGCCGATCTATGCTGCGAGTACAGAAACATCTGCATCGGATGTGGAAATTAACTTTGCAAAGGCATTGCAGTTATCATTGTATTTTTATGATGCCAACAAGTGCGGTTATGGCATTACCGATGGGAATTTGGAGTGGCGAGGAGATTGTCATACGGAGGATGCAGCAGTACCGCTCAAACCAATGGGAGAAGACTACAAAGGAACGAATTTGTCACAGGAATTTATTGATGCACATCGTGATATTTTAGATCCAGATGGAGATGGTACGATTGATGTTGCAGGCGGAATGCATGATGCTGGAGACCATGTAAAGTTCTGTTTGCCAGGCAGCTATGCAGCTTCTACGGTAGGATGGGGGTATTATGAGTTTCGGGATGCCTATGTAGATTCTGGGCAGCAGTGGCATGTGGAAGATATTTTACACTGGTTCAATGATTATTATTTAAAATGTACTTATTTTGATGAGAATGGTGATATTTTGGCATTCTGCTATCAGGTTGGAGAGGGAAACATTGATCATAACTACTGGAATGCACCGGAATTGCAAAATGAAAGTTTGTTGGACTTTGCAAGACCTGCTTATTTTGCAACGGAAGAAACACCGGCTTCGGATATGTGTGCTGGTGTAGCAGCTTCTTTGGCAGTAAATTATCTGAACTTTAAAGATACGGAACCGGAATATGCAGAACAATGTTTGAATACAGCCATCAAGATGTATGAATTTGCAGTAAAGACACATTCTGAATTGGAAGATGGCAAAACTGTGACCAGTTTGGGCTATGATGGCGGTTTCTATACCTCTAGCTATGATTATGATGAACTGGCATGGGCTGCGGTCTGGCTATACGAATGTACCGGGGAGTATGATTATATTGATGATATTATTGCTGTAGATGAAACGGTTACTGGGGACATGGGTTCTCATCCCTATACCGGTTATATGAAACGGATCATTGAAGATACCGGAAACTGTTGGCAAAATATATGGGTGCATTGTTGGGATACCGTATGGGGCGGTGTCTTTGCAAAGCTTGCTCCGATTACCAATACCGCAAGAGATTGGTATATTTTCCGTTGGAATCTGGAATATTGGTCGGGCATTACCCATGCTGATCCGGGTGCACCGGATGATCAACTTTGGAATTTGGCATATGATCCACAGACACCATTTGTAGCTGATACAACGGATACAACATTTCTTGCAAAAACGCCTGCTGGTTTTTCCATGCTGAATAATTATGGATCCTGCCGATATGATGCAGCTGCACAGCTTTGTGCACTGGTTTATGCGAAAGAGACAGGTGACCTTAAGTTTGCAGACTGGGCAGAGGGACAAATGGAATATATCATGGGAGATAACCCCATGAATCGTGCTTATATTGTCGGTTATTCTGAAAATGCTGCTTCTCATCCGCATCATCGTGCCGCTCATGGTTCTAAGACATTGAATATGGATGAACCGGCAGATCAGACCCATGTACTTTGGGGGGCATTGGTTGGCGGTCCAGATGAAAATGATTTTCATAAGGATGAGACAAAAGACTATATCTATAATGAAGTCGCTGTGGATTATAACGCTGCCTTTACTGGGGCTTGTGCGGGTTTGTATGAGTATTATGGAAAGAAACTGGGCAACAAAACAGTGGAAAACTTTCCGCCAACAGAAGCCTCTATGAAGGGCGATATTCAGGAAATTTATGTAGATGCCAGAGTGATGCAAGAGACAGATGCACGTTCTCAGATTGAAATTTGTATTTACAATGATACTTCTTTGCCGCCACGTTATATCAGTACGTTAAGTGCAAGATATTTCTTCAATATCAATGAAATGCTGGCAGCTGGACAGACGATTGACGATTTGGAGATTGAAATTTACTATGATGAGGAAAATGCAAATACCGATGGGGAAAGTTTTGCAACGATTTCCAAACCAGTGAAGTGGGATGACAAGGGGAATTATTATGTAGAAATTAGTTGGGATGGCTGTGCATTTTATGGTACGAGAGTTTTTCACTTTGGTTTAATTCCGAAAATGGATGAAAATTATACGACACATTGGAATCCAACAGATGATTATAGTCGTGACAGTTTGATTTTAGACGAATACACTCGAACTGAAAAGATCACTGCTTATCAAGATGGCGTACTGGTCTGGGGAGAAGAACCGGAAGGTGGTACATTCCTGCGTGGTGATGTGAATTTAGATGGTACAGTCAATTTGTCGGATATTATTCTGTTACAAAAATATATTTGTAATAAAATTATATTGCAAAAGAGAAATGGACAAGCTGCGGATTTGAATGAAGATAACATCGTCAATATTGTGGATGTTATGTTGCTGAAGCGGATGCTTTTGTAATGGATTAAGGCATTATATTTTGTTACTGTAAAAAGGACGTTATTTCTAGGTGTTCCTAGGTATAACGTCCTTTTCATCATTTTTGGATTATTCTGCCCCTTGACAGTTGGAACAGATGGGGCATTGTTGGCAAAGCAGATTCCGCAGGGCAGTTGCACTGCTGCTATGTATACGAGCAATGGGCACCTGATTTTTCTTTGCCGCTTTGATAGCACCTTGTATCATTTTGTGTGATACGGTGTTGGTGAATAAAATCATCAAATCCGGAGAACCGATCTTTTTTTCCAGCGGACCTGTTTCCTTCGGAAATACCTTTGCTTTACAGCCATGTTCTTGACAGATATTTGTATATTGGCGGCTCATACGCTCATTTCCGCCGATAATGACAACACTCATAAAAACCTCCTTGACTGTAGGTTAGTTAAAACTAACCATTTTAGAAACCAGTTATAAGAAACTAACTACAGCATACCATATTTTCACGCTGTTGTCAAGTGCTTTTTGAAAGAAATTCCGAAATAAGTGTAGAAAATAGGGGAATGGGTGAAAAAGTATAGTGCATAACCGGAAAAGAAGAGGCTCTTTTTTCAGTTATGCACTATACTTATTCAAATAAATTGAAAGTTGTTATATTTCTTTACTGTAGATAAAGCATTTTAATGGAACTTTACCTTTTGGCATTTTCAATACAATTTCTTTTTCTTCTACTCTTTTAAATCCTCTATGTTCATAGAATTGATATGTGCAAGCATTATCTGTGAAAAGATAAATTATTTTTCCACTTTCCTTTTCTTCTAAAGCATTAAGCAGAGCCGTGCCTACGCCCTTGATTTTACAATTTGGGTCTGCGGCAAGAAATATAATTTCACCGTCAGGGGTATTGGATTTTAAATAGTGTGCTAACTGTTCTTTCGTGGTATCTTCGTAAAGATTGGCTCCGCCTTTAAAAAAGAACTTCTGTATTACATCAACAAGTTTAGTATAGATTTTTTGTAGAAAATTATGGTGTTTCTTTTTTTCGCCCTTAATTTCTGCCAATAAAACGCCTACAAATTCATTGTCTACATATGCCGCTAGAATTTGTGTTGCTCGGTTGAGTTCGAGATACCAAAAGTATCTACCATAAGCATTAAGTAGAATTTTATTATTCAAATACCAATTAAAGTGCATACCTTTAATTGCAAATTGAATTGCTTTTTTATAGTCTTTTTTTCGTATATCCTTAATTTCTATTTTCAAAATCATACCTCGCTAAATTTCTGATTTATTTACATCTATAATTCTATTAGAATCACCTGAAAAAGCTTGAAATTTTCTTAGGCAATTTTTTATAATGATTGCACCTATATAAGGACGTTCTTCAACATAATAAAAATTAGGCTTTATGATTTCTTCTTCTGTGCCATTCATTCCAAAATGCGATATAACCATTACGGGTATATTCATCTTTTGGCAGCTTTTTAGGCGTACAAGATTGATAAAAAGCTTCTACTTTATCGGCAAAATGAAAAACTTCTTTTTCATAATCTGTAATGGATACACATTCCTGTGTACCATCTTTCAATTTCAATATGACGGAATTTCCATCATGCAAGACAGACCAATCTATTCCATTTGGGCAGCCAGAAATTGTGACATGATCCAACGTTTTATTTGGAATATAAAAAAATCCGCAGCAAGGAAGCATTTGATTATCAGTATCAATGATATGGTCTTCTGTGAGAGTCTTTAGTAGATAAAGTGCGGTTGCACTGATTGTAGCATCATATTCCAACTTCTGTTTACCAATATAGGCAATCGCATGACCATGTAAACACAAATCTTCTGGATTATCGTTACTTCCATCAATCCATTCAAAATTTGTTGCATTGATTGAAAAGAAACCCATGTAATATCTCCACCAATCCTATTTAATATATCACTTACAGATAAGTTGAAATTTACTTGACGTGATACGTTATTTTTAATCTTTGTGCTTCGTTTGCAGAAAAACCAAGCTTTTCATAAAACGGGATCTTATCAGGCATTGCACATAGTTCAACAAAAATATCTGTACCACTTAATCCATTTTGCTGAATAAATTGCATCAATTCATGCATCATCATTTTTCCTATCCCCTTATGCTGATATTCAGGTCTCACAACGACATCTTTAATATAATAGTTCAATCCCATATCACCAATCATCCTTGCCATAGCCACTATTCTATCTTTATCATATACAGATACTCTGAATATCGTGTTCTTCATGGCAATCTCTGTTTGCTCTAAAGAAGGACCCTGTCCCCAGACAGTTTCCCATAAAAGAATAAATTCTGCCGCACTTAATTCATTATATTTTACAGTTAATTCACTCATTTGCATGACCATTCCCTTCGCTACACTCAAGGTGCAAAACAAAATGAAAAGTATTGACCTTGAGTGATCAGTGTATTATAATTATCCTTCCCATATTCAAAGCAAGGGTTGCATCTACTTGAATGCGTTGGAGTTTATTTATATCCACCATTCAGGTGTAAGTTTTCCAAGTGTAATTATTTTTTCATTTTCATAATCAAGCATAATTTCAATTCGTTGATAGTCGTCGGGCATAAGCTGAACCATCAATTCACGACAAGCACCACAGGGAGCACCTGTTTTTCCGTTTGGCATGATTGCAAGAACCTTTTGAATTTTCTGCTCTCCATTCGTTATCATATTAAAAATTGCATTTCGTTCTGCACATATTCCCAATGTAGAACAGGTATCAATACAAACTCCTACATATATCTTGCCTGTTAAGGAT
>JAUNJC010000204.1 GCA_030523195.1 Oscillospiraceae bacterium | reverse complement strand
CCGAATTGTAAGTTTGTCAGAACTTTTGATATAGAAGCTATTTCTCTTCCCATCGTCTATAACAAATATGGCGATCATGATCCAAATGGCATGCTTTATGTGCTGAAAAAAGATTCTGAACGAATTCAGCAAAAAGCAAGAGAGCATTTTGCCATGCAGCCTCCCCAGCCTTATAAAGAGGTACAACCACTTGTGATCAGAGCCAATGCAGGTGATGAGATTCGAATCAACTTCTATAACAAATTAGACAGAAACGTATCTATGCATGTACAAGGACTGCATTATAATGTTTTAACATCAGATGGAGCCAATGTAGGAAACAATCCAGATACCACTACAAATGGTATGATACAGTATGTATGGTATGCGGAAAAAGAAGGCGTTTATCTATTTTCCGACTTGGGTGATGCACGAAGCAGTGAAGATGGTACGAATGTACACGGACTGTTTGGTGCCATCATTGTGGAAAAACCAGAATCCACATGGTGTGATCCTGTGACAGGAAAAGAAATAGAAAGCGGACTATTTGCAGACGTCTATCATCCTGCCAGTCCAGCGTTTCGGGAATATGCGGTTTTCTTTCACGATGAGTTGGAAATTAAAAATAAAGATGGACAACAACCAATTGACCCCCATACGGGACTCCCGAATGGAACAACTGGTATCAGTTATCGTGCGGAACCCATGCGAAACAGACCACCGCTTGAAGAAATGCATCATGTGTTGACAGGAGAGGATATTTCCATGAGTTCCTGGTCATATGGAGATCCTGCTCCTCCCATTTTGAGAGCATATGCCGGAGATCCTGCAAAGATCAGATTGATTCACGGCGGCATAAAAGAAACCCATGTTTTTCACTTGCACAATCACCAGTGGCGGTTAGATCCAGATGACCCCAAATCCACAATCATTGATTCCATTTCCATCAGCCCACAGGAATGCTATACACTGGATATTTTATATGGAGCAGGGAGTCTTACCCGAACAATCGGCGATGTAATTTTTCACTGCCATCTCTATCCGCACTTTCACGAAGGAATGTGGACACTTTGGCGAATTTTTGACCGACTGGAAGATGGTACAGGAATCTATCCAGATGGTACAGAAATAGAACGTCTTTTGCCATTAAAAGACAGACCCTGTCCTCCAAAGAAAGATTTTCTGCATCCAGGATATCCGAACTTTATAAATGGAACTTTCGGCGAACGTCCACTTCAACCGCCTTTCGGCATTCTGGATGAAAACGGAGAAAATAAAATCTTCCCATCTATAAAAGAAGCCGCCAATTTTGTACCGGATTTTGCACCAGGTGCACTTTATTCTCTGACTTGTCCGTGCAGATGCCCAAAAGAGATTAAAGTATTTGAATTGGCAGTTGTACAGGCGAATATCATTTACAACCGCTACGGCTGGCACGACCCACAAGGCAGATTTTTTGTGCTAAAAGAGGACATTGAACGCCACGGAACACTTGAAAATTATCTTGACAAGGTAAACTGTGGAAAGATCAGACCCGAACCACTTGTCATCCGTGCCAATGCCGGGGACTGTGTGGAAATCAGAATGACCAACTTTTTACCGGAACGATTAGAAGAAACACCATTTCAATTGGAAACTTTAACAGATATTGTTGGATTTCATATTCATCTTGTAAAATTTGATACCATTGTATCAGACGGTGCCGCAAACGGCTGGAACAACATTGCCGGAGCAAGAAAATATGAAACCCTTATAGAACGGTTTTATGCCAATGAAGAATTGAATACCGTCTTTTTCCATGATCATCTATTTGCCAACTCCCATCAACAGCATGGCATGTTCGGTGCATTGCTCATTGAACCAGCTGGTTCTGTTTTTCTGAACCCTAAGAATGGCAAACCACTCAAAAGCGGTGCTAATGCAGTCATAAAGAAATCAAATGGAGAATCTTATCGAGAATTTGCATTATTTGTCCATGACTTTGCATTGCTATTCGACAGAGAAGGAGAACCTCTGAATCCACCGGAACACCCCGGTTCTGACGATGATCCGGGCGTCATGGGAATCAGCTATCGATGTGAACCAATGCGAGAGCGTCTAAAAAAGAAAAATGATCCTGCTCATATCTTTAGTTCACGAAAATATGGCGATCCAGCAACGCCCGTTTTAGAAACCTATCCCGGCGATCCCATGGTCATTCGTCTTCTTGACGGTGCTCATGAAGAA
>JAUNJC010000054.1 GCA_030523195.1 Oscillospiraceae bacterium | reverse complement strand
GTCGATCTTTTTTTCTAATGAAGTGTGATGGGATACAATAGTGCTATTGAGGAAAAATCGATCTATAAGAAATCTAAAAATATATTTTTATTAAATAAACACTAAAATTAATCATATATTTATTATATATTATATGTAATGGCATATTGTTTTTATTTTCCTGCTGGGTGGAAAAACTCTGATTTTGTATTCTACAAAAATCACAGAAAAAAACGGAAAATGCTTTTGCAAATAAGAATCTTTGTGAATTTCTTGACAAGATACCGCTGAATCTGGTACAATAAGCATATAAAAAGGAAACTGGTTTCCTTTTCTCCGGCGGAACATTTGGCAAAATGCCGGAACCTACAGTAAGAATTGGAAAGGACTTGATGAACGTGGGATTGACATTAACAGAAAAGATCCTGAAGGCCCATCTAGTAGAGGGCGAACTGAAAAAGGGTACAGAAATCGGGATTCGCATTGACCAGACGCTCACACAAGATGCAACTGGTACCATGGCATATTTGGAATTTGAGGCAATGGGAGTACCGAGAGTACGGACAGAACGCAGTGTTGCCTATATTGATCACAATACCCTGCAAAGCGGTTTTGAAAACGCTGACGATCATCGTTTTATTGGCAGTGTTGCCAAGAAGCATGGCATTTATTTCTCTCGTCCGGGAAATGGTATCTGCCATCAGGTACATCTGGAACGGTTTGGTGTACCGGGCAAGACGTTGATTGGTTCGGACAGCCATACGCCGACCGGTGGCGGAATCGGTATGATTGCTATGGGTGCAGGTGGTCTGGATGTAGCAGTTGCAATGGGCGGTGGTACGTATTATATTACCTGCCCACAAGTCGTAAAGGTAGAGTTGACCGGTAAGTTGTCTCCATGGGTAGCTGCAAAGGATGTCATTTTGGAAGTGCTCAAGCGGCTCTCTGTAAAGGGCGGCGTTGGCAAGGTCATTGAATACTGTGGCGAAGGGGTAAAGAGCCTTTCCGTTCCAGAACGTGCTACCATTACCAATATGGGGGCAGAACTGGGTGCAACGACTTCTATTTTTCCGTCTGATGAAGTGACCAAGCAGTTCCTCGAAGCACAGGGCAGAGGGGAAGTTTGGACAGAACAGAAGGCAGATCCGGATGCTGTTTATGATGAAGTGGTAGAAATCAATCTGAGTGAACTTGTTCCGCTGGCAGCCTGTCCGCATTCTCCGGACAATGTCAAGAGTGTCGCAGAAATCGGCAAGCTGAAAATTGATCAGGTTTGCATTGGTTCTTGTACGAACTCTTCTTTGCTGGATATGATGAAGGTGGCTTACATCCTGAAGGGTAAGACCGTCAATCCAGATGTTTCCCTGTCGATTGCACCGGGTTCCAAGCAGGTTCTGACCATGATGGCAGATTTGGGCTTGTTGAAGATTATGATTGATGCCGGTGCCAGAATTTTGGAAAGTGCTTGTGGTCCATGTATTGGTATGGGACAGTCTCCGAACTCCGGTGGTATTTCTCTTCGTACCTTTAACCGGAACTTCCTTGGTCGTTCTGGAACAAAGGATGGTCAGATTTATCTGGTTTCTCCGGAGCAGGCAGCATATTCTGCTTTAACTGGCTATTTGAGTGACCCAAGAGAACTGGGCGAAATGCCGACCTTTACGCTGCCGGAGAAGTTCACGGTCAACGATAATATGATTGTAAAGCCGGTTGACGAAGCCGATATGGACAGCGTAGAAATTCTGCGTGGGCCAAACATCAAGCCGTTCCCAGAAACCGCACCGCTGGAAGATACCATTACCGCTGGTTGTTCTTTGAAAGTTGGTGACAATATTACTACAGACCACATTATGCCGGCTGGTGCAAAGATTTTGCCGCTGCGGTCGAATATTCCGGCAATTTCCCAGCACTGCTTTACCGTTTGTGATGAATCTTTCCCAACCAGAGCAAAGGAAATGGGCAAGAGTATCATTGTCGGCGGTTCCAACTACGGACAGGGTTCTTCCAGAGAACATGCTGCCCTTGCACCGCTGTATCTGGGCGTGAAGGCAGTTTTGGTCAAGAGCTTTGCAAGAATCCATCGGGCAAATCTGATCAATGCTGGTATTTTGCCGCTGACTTTTGTGAACGAAGCAGATTATGAGAAGATTGCACAGGGTGATACACTCGAACTGGCAGATGTGCGTGCAAAGGTAGAAGCAGGCGAAACCACACTGACACTGGTCAACAAGACCACGGGTGCAGAAATTCCGGTGCTTTGTGAACTGACTGGCAGAACAAAAGACATCATTTTAGCAGGTGGTTTGCTGGATTATACACGGGACGCCCTGAGTAAGTAATGAAAAAGGCAAAGCGGAACAAAAAGCACAGGAAACAACACAAAGGGGTCATGCGGATATTGGATGCTGTATTTGAGATTTTAGATGCTTTGATCTGGATTTTTTGGCTTTGATGAGAGGGAGAAAATAAAAATTATGACAAAATCATTTTCTTTGAACCGCAATCAACTAAAATATCTGGTCATTGCAGCGATGTTGATTGACCATATTGCATGGGCTTTTGTTCCGACTGCTTCCCTATTGGGGCAAATTATGCATTTTATCGGTCGTTTGACCGGTCCAACAATGGCATATATGCTCGCAGAGGGATATTGTCACACTCGAAATGTGAAGAGGTATGCCTTGCGATTGGGAATTTTTGCCCTGATTTCGTGGATTCCGTTTTCCTATTTTGAGCATGGTAAAATTGGACTGCATTTCGGTGTCATTTATACGCTGTTTCTGAGTCTGCTTGGTATTTGGCTTTGGGATAAGGGCACATATAGTCCGTCTGTAAAAGTGTGGGGCATCATTGGCTTGTGTCTCTTATCTCTGTTTGGGGACTGGGCGATTTTCGATGTTTTGTATGCATTATTTTTCTTTCTTTATCGAAAGAATCCAAAAGATAAGTGGACAGCGTTTTGTATCATTGCGTTATTCTGTTGTGCAGATATTTTCTTCGCCCATCCGTGGTGGAGGGCTTTGTTCCAATTTGGCATTTTCATGGTGCCACCGCTCATTCAGTTTTGCTATAACGGCGAAAGTGGCAGCAAAAAACCATTTCATAAGTGGTTTTTCTATGTATTCTATCCGGCACATTTGCTTGTGCTGGGTGTTTTGCGATGGGTGGTATTGGCATAAATGGCACGGAATAAGAAAGAGCCGGATATTTGGGATCTCTTCAGGCAGATGGATACGAAAAGAAACTATCATTCCATGGAAGAAGCCATGCAGGAGGAAGTACTTCAGAAACAGCTGCAAAATGTACAGCGAAAGCAGGCAAAACAAGAGCGAAAAGAACGGACAATTGCCATTGGGATAGTAATCGGGATTTTGCTTTTGTGTCTCCCACTTTTTCTATACTATATAAAAGAGAGAATGGGGACGCTGATACAGTTTTGTCATATACTCAAAGAAGACCCCGTTTTTATAGTCGGCACAATTGCAGTGCTGATTCCGGTTACTTGGGTTCTGTATGTTTTGATTTGGAGAGTTGGAAAGAAACAGTCTGCCCACTTACTGGAACTTTGCATTGTGCTGGCAGGACTGTTGATCGGGATGGGATACATTATCCTGCAAGAAATCATGAAGCCTTTGTGACAATTGAGAATAGACAGAATTTTGATGTTAGCAAAGTGTGCTGAATATAAGAATGGTTTCGGTGAAACCGTTTTGCATCCAATTGTTGCAGTACAACAATGAGAAAAAAATCTGAGGAGGAAAAAACAATGGCAAAGATTCAAATGACAACGCCGCTGGTAGAAATGGACGGCGATGAGATGACTCGTATTCTGTGGCAGTGGATTAAGGATATTCTGCTGACACCATATGTAGACCTCAAGACGGAATATTATGATCTTGGTCTGGAATATCGGGAAAAGACAAAGGATCAGGTAACAATCGACAGTGCCAATGCGACTTTGAAGTATGGCGTTGCTGTTAAGTGTGCAACCATTACGCCGAATGCTGCCAGAATGCCGGAATACAATCTGACCCAGATGTGGAAAAGTCCGAACGGCACAATTCGTGCCATTCTGGATGGTACGGTATTCCGTACCCCGATTTTGGTCAAGGGCATTGAACCGTATATCCCAACTTGGACAAAGCCGATTACCATTGCCCGTCATGCCTATGGTGATGTGTATAAGAATACCGAAATGAAGGTGCAGCAGGGCTCTAAGGCAGAACTGGTGGTAACGGATGCAGAGGGCAAGGAAACTCGTCAGCTGATTTTTGATTTTCAGGATACAGATGGCATTATTCAGGGTCTGCACAACAAGAACAATTCCATTGCTGGTTTTGCACGGGCTTGCTTCAACTATGGTCTGGATTTGAAACAGGATGTCTGGTTTGCAACAAAAGATACCATCTCCAAGCAGTACGATCATACATTCAAGGACATCTTCCAAGAAATTTATGATGCAGAGTACAAAGAAAAGTTTGAAGCTGCTGGTATCGAATATTTCTATACGCTGATTGATGATGCCGTTGCAAGAGTGATTCGTTCCAATGGCGGTTATATCTGGGCTTGTAAGAACTATGACGGTGATGTCATGTCGGATATGGTTTCTACAGCTTACGGCAGCCTTGCCATGATGACTTCTGTACTGGTTTCCCCGACTGGTATCTATGAATATGAAGCCGCACATGGTACCGTACAGCGGCACTATTACAAGTATTTGAAGGGTGAGGAGACCTCCACCAACTCCGTTGCCACCATCTTTGCATGGAGCGGTGCACTGCGGAAGCGTGGAGAATTGGACAACTTGCCAGAGTTGATGGCATTTGCGGATAAGCTGGAAGAGGCAACCATTCAGACAATTGAGGACGGTGTAATGACGGGTGACTTGTATCTGATTTCTAAGCTAGAGAACAAGAAAAAAGTCAACTCAAAGGAATTTTTGGAAGCCATTCAGGAGAGACTGGCTGTAAAAATGCAGTAAGTAGAGCAGAAAAAAGAATGGAAGTGCAATCCAATGGTGCTGAAAGAACCGGTTTCTGATTCTGTGATTCGGAGACTACCAAGGTATTATCGCTATCTTTCGGAACTGGAGCGGGAAGGCGTGGAACGGACTTCCTCGCAGGCACTGGCAACACAGCTTGGTTTAACGGCATCACAAATCCGGCAGGACTTGAACTGTTTTGGCGGCTTTGGACATCAGGGATATGGATATCATGTATCAGACTTACGGACGCAATTGGGTAGAATTATGGGACTGGAACGGTGTATGCCAGCAATCTTAATTGGTGCTGGCCATCTGGGCGGCGTGATTGCTGTGAATATTGATTTTCAGGCATATGGATTCTATCTGACAGGTATTTTTGATATTGCGTCAACCGTTTGCGGGCGGGTGCTGGGGGGATTGACCGTACAGCATATGCGACATCTGGCGGATTTTTGTGAGCAGGTGCATCCGGCAGCCGCAGTACTTTGTATTCCAGAGCATGCCGCACAGGCAGTTGCAGAGAATCTGGTGGCGATGGGGGTCAGTGGATTTTGGAACTTTAGTCATTGTGATTTAGAAGTAGATCGTTCCCGAATACAAGTAGAAAATGTGCATTTGGGGGATAGTCTGATGGCATTGTCTTATTGGCTGCACCAGAGTATTACGGAAGAATAAGAAAAATTGGCTGTCAGGAAGTTTTCTGGCAGCCGATTTTTATAGGTATTTATAAATAAGATTTGATTTATTACAAATTTTTGTTAAATTGTAGAAATAGCACATTTTTACAGGTAAAATTTTGTAGAAAGCTACAGAAATAGAAAAAACGGTTGACATTTCCAGATAGAAGTGGTAAAATAAAGAAAATCGGATGGAAGGAAGTGGGCAAGATGTTTTGTACAAGATGCACATTGGTAAATATATACAATGGGGGGGGGCACTAACTGCACACTTCTAGTCAAATTGTACAAAGCGGAAGTTTGCTTCATAGGGAAGAAGAGACAGGTGTAGTATGCAAAATGGGCGTATTATGTCTGTTTTTTTATCTGAAAAAGAAATGAGGAGGAAAATAGAATGAGAATGAAGAAAATGTTAGCAGTTCTGGCAGCAATTAGCATGCTGGCAAGTATGGGTGTTTCGGCAGCGGCAGAGGACGAGACAGCGGCTGCTACAACGGTAACCACAGCGGAAGAAGCGGTGACAACAGCTGCAACAGAAGCAACGACTACAATGGAAACCACGACCGCAACAGAAATGACATCCGTAGAAACCACGACGGACAGTGAAACGACTACTATAGAAACGACCGTTGCGACGGAAGAGAATGTAGCAGTAAGCAGAATCATGGATACAGCGGAATTTACTTTAAGTGGAATCAAATTTCAAGCTGTTCGGATAGATCCACGAGATTTAGGCTCGAATGATCCGTTGAATCAATCTGGCGGCTGTGTTGGATTGACGATTAATCGGATTCAAGAGGATGGATCAATTGTAGAAACTAATTTATCTAAAATAGAATTATATATACTTGGAGATTATGGAGATAGTGAGGAAGGTCAGATGAAGGTTTCGTCTGTTTCTAACTTTTTTTCTATAGATGGTGATGTTTTGACTATTGATGCCTATCGTGGTAATGTGTCTTATCAGTATGTGAACGGTCAATTTGTAACGGCTGGCGAAGCAGTTACGACTACAACAACTACAACAGGTACTACCACTACTACGACTGTGACTTCAGGTGAAGCTGTGACAGAGGAAATGCTGTATAATAAATATGTTTCTGAATGCAAACCGGTTCATAGTGGAAAAGAAACAGTAGAATATCAGACAGTTAATGGAGTTTTAACTTCTGCAATCATTGTCGTAGAAGATCAAGATGAAGGTGTTATTAAAACATTTCTTATTACAAAGAATGAAGTCACATTGATCAATAGTGTTCCAATGGGCGGAATGTTGTATCAAATGGAAACGAGCACCTTTACTTGTTCTGGATATGATTTTTATGTTCAGCTTGTTCAGCCTGCTTCGGATGGAGATTTCCGTAGTTATCTTACTATTTCCGTTTATGATAAGAATGGTAATGTGTCTATTACAAATATTAATGGTTTGCAGGTCGGCAGTGCTGTTTATACTGACATCGGAAATGGAACATTCGATTGGGTTGGCAATACAAAATTGAAACTGTCAGATTGTTTTTCTTTTGATAAAGATTCTATTACAATTACAAGAAATCTTTATCAATGGGGTAGTACACAGGATGAATATACATATAGTGGAGATACCACTACATATGTGTATGATGCTGCGAAAAACGCTTTTGTAGAAGGTGATTCTCCTGTTCAGCCAACTGTATTGGAGATTCATCAAAATGATTCCCTGACAGTAACGGGTACGCTTTCCTATGAATGGGATCAGATCAATGAGAACAACAACTTTAAGCACGCTATTTTGACATTGGACACTCCAATTACAGTAAAGTATATGGATGGGGAATGGGTTGGCAAAACAGAAACTATTGATTCTGTACAAATTGATATAGAAGATGAACTTTCGGAAGGCACCCGCTTAGAGGTAACTGGCAACGTGATGTATGCCCACACCGGACATCATCTTCGTAATATTGTGCTGACAGATTGCACTTATAAAGTGCTTGGTAAGAAAAACGGCGGCACTACTTTAAACAAACCTTCCAATACCACAGGCACCCCGAAGACTGGCGATGTGGCTACGCTTCCGGCGGTTGCACTTGGTTTGACGATGACCGCAGCAGGTGTTGCTGCTATCATCTATAAGAAGAGAAAGTAACCTCTCTTCTCTCTCTCCTTTGGGATTCCATGAGAATCCATTTCATGATATAACTTGTGCCCGGACATGGCTGTCATTTTATAACATGTCCGGGCACGCATTTTATTTGCTTGTTTTAACAGAAACTGCCGCAGAAAAATCCTGCGGCAGTTTTGATTTTATTTTTTCTTTGTTGTTGCAGCTGTAGTTGTGGTAGCAGTGGCAACGGTAATATCATTGGCAGTTGGGATAGCCGTAGTGGTGGCTTCTATTGTTGGGTTGTCTACTTTTTCTCCTTTGACATAAACCTTGTTCGTATAGTCTCCCACTGCCCAGACACGATCCCATTTTTCACAGGAGATAGTCGGTGTGTAGTTGAATGAAACTGTTTCTCCCTCCATTTGCGGTGCCCCTAACAGATTGACAGTAACCGTCAAATCTGCTGCAGATAAATGTTCAATTTGACTCTTTGGACCAATCATCGTAACGGTTAATTGGCTGGTATCCACAGTCATATTATAGGTTGTAGGAGCATTCATAATGCTGATATCTGTTACAACAAATTCTTTCTCCACCAGATTGGAGGAGTCCAGAGAGAGATTGACAGAAGTGATACCGGAGAGATTTTCATAATTTTCCGGAATTTCCAGCGTGTAATCTTTGGAGAAGTTCAAACCAATATCGGAAAGGGAAATTTGACCAATGCTAAATGCAGTTTCCGCATCTAATGTGGAATCCGGTGCAGCCAATGTAATATGATCAGCCGATTGCTTTAGAATGCTGCGTAAGTATGCTTCATCAAAGCTTGTTGGTACATTCCGCAGTTGATATGTAATGTCCAATTCCTGTGTGTACTGCACTGGAATTTCTATTGCATAGTTGGAAAGGGCATAGTCTAAATGGGAGCTTTGTACCGGCGTATCATTTTCATCCCGAAATTCCAATTGATCTGTGGTTAGAATGGTAGTTGCAGAAAGTTCACGTTCTTTTGGAATGACGGCTGCTGCATAACTGATTCGATTCAGAATGGCTTCTGGACCGCTGACTTCTACTTCATTTGGTGTTACACGTACCTCATCTGTATTGATAATACAATTATCTGCACTGGACACCTTGCTAATATCATCTTGAATGGGATATTTTTTGGTGACGATTTTATCGAATCGTATATTTACAGATCGTGGCGAAATAGATTTGACAGTGAATTGGGTGCCATCTTTGCTGGAAACATTGATTTCCAGTGTTTTCACACCGGAAGAGGTTACGTTTTCTATCACAGGCGTTGCGACCATATCGTTTGCGTCTAGGTTTCCGATTTGGGAGCGGTTGCCTTCGATTTGAACGGTTACTTCTTCTACATTGTAATCAATTACGCTGTAGCCGTTGAGATCTGCTGCTGTACCAGTAATGTCAACAGTCAGTGGAATGTGCGAAATGGTACGGGGTGTGGTAGGATATAGGCTAATAGAAATGGAAAACCATAGAAAAATGGCAGTGATAACAGAGAAAATCATGGTTCCCATTTTGGTATTAAATAAGTACCAGAATAGGCGAAACCGTTTTTTTTCTGGATTTTTTGCACGTTTCATGGCTTCTCTTTCTCCTTTTTAGATTTG
Source organism: Oscillospiraceae bacterium (assembly GCA_030523195.1). Classification (GTDB taxonomy): domain Bacteria; phylum Bacillota; class Clostridia; order Oscillospirales; family Ruminococcaceae; genus Ruminococcus_C. Next base: position 4,891 of record JAUNJC010000054.1, on the reverse strand, counting down.
ATAAACGGAATCTTACGGGCAGCTTTGCGAATAGCAGAGTCCGTGTCTGTTGGAATTAATCGTTGTACCAACAGTTTTTTCAGCTGTTCCCGTGTATATCCACTTTTCAGCAAACCGTTTTCTGCAACAGAAATGGAACCTGTTTCTTCTGATACGACAATGATAATGGCATCTGAATTTTCACTCATACCAATGGCGGCACGATGCCGGGAACCAAGTTTTTTGTTAATGAGTTCTTCTTTTTGTGGTTTTGGCAGAAAGCAGGCAGCAGCTAAAATCATGCCATCCCGCATGATCACAGCTCCATCATGCAGCGGTGTTTTGGGATAAAAGATGTTGCCAAATAACTCTTTGCTGGGTGTTGCATTGAGAATGGTACCATTATCAATTTGTTCTCCCAAACGGGTTTGTCGTTCTACTACAATGAGTGCACCGGTAGAGGTGGCAGATAATTCGACACAGGAATCACAAATTGCCTCAATGGCATTTGCCCAAACAGCAGCATCTCCGGTTGGGGTAGAAAGTCCAAGAGATAATCCCCACTTGCTATTTCCTGCCTTTTCCAAGGCACGGCGAAGTTCCGGCTGAAACATAATCATTAAAGCAATTAATCCCACGCTGAATGCTTGTTCCATTAGATAGGAAACAACTTTCATTTGCATAAATTTTGCAATGATATAGGCAATGAGCAATAATACAATGCCTTTCATCAATTGTCCGGCACGGGTTTCTCGTACCAGTTTGATTACCCAGTACACCAAATAAGAAAGTACCAAGATATCAATGATATCCATCCATTCTGTGGTTTTTAGAATACTGAACAGACTGTTCAATGCATCCTTACACCATGTCATCAACTCTGTCCATCTCACCTGTTTGTTGTCACACCCTTCTTTTTCCCTGGTTGCATTTTAAGAAACTTCTGTTTTTACAGATAAAACCGTAATGAATATATGATTTGTGATTGTTACGGCATAATTTGTTTTTCTCTTTCTATTGTAACAAGCTTCCGGCAGAATTGCAATAGCTTTCACAAAATTTTCATGGAAATTACGATTCCATCACGGTAAGCGTGCGTAGTTATAGGATTCGATACTGTTTGCTTTTCTTTGGGCTTGTTTCTTATGATGCTGTTAAATAAAAATATAAGGGGCTGATCGCCCCTTTTTGGTTGTGAAACATTCGTTTTTTTATGATGTGGTAATCATACGAATAGCATTTCCCAGTGCTGTGACTTCCGGCAGTGTATTAAAAACAGATGGTGCAAACCGTACTGTTCCACCATCTATTGTGCCAATAGAACGGTGTGCCAATGGAGCACAGTGCAGACCTGCCCGAAGACAAAATCCCTTTTGATCCAATGCTTCTGCGAGGGTTTCTGCTGGAAATCCGTCCGCATTGAAAGAAATGATGGGTGCATACTGTACATTTGGTTTTCGATAGACAGTAATTTGCGGCATGGTTTTTAGCATGGAGAGCAGTTTTTCACAGCAGGCAGTTTCATGATGGAAAATTCGGTTTACGCCTTTTTCCCGTACAAAGGCAATGCCAGCACGCAGCGATAAAATACCAGCAATGTTCAGAGTGCCGCATTCCAGACGATCCGGCAGAAAGTCTGGCATTTCCAGTTTGGCAGAAAGACTTCCCGTACCGCCGTACAGCAGCGGTTTAATGGGAAATTTGGTATCGGTCAGCAGCAAACCTGTACCAGACGCACCATATAACCCTTTATGACCAGCCGTACAGAGAATATTCATGCCGTCAGGAAGCTGAACTGGCAGCGTGCCGCAAGCTTGTGCACCATCTGCAATCATACAAATGCCGTTTTCTCGACAAAGTGCAGCAATTTCCCGATAAGGCAAAATTTGACCAGTAACATTGCTGGCAAGTGTACAGATAATGGCTTTGGTATCTGGACGAATTCGTTCTTGAAAGGCTGCAATTGTTTCTTCGTCGTTGTCAGAAATGGGTGCAATGCTGCATCGAATGCCCTGTTCTCGTACCATTGCAGCAACAGGACGCAGGACAGCGTTGTGTTCCAGACTGCTGATAATGACATGGTCATTTGGCTCTAAAATACCTTGGATGGCAAGATTTAAAGCGTGGGTGCAATTCAAACAAAAGATTGTATTTTCCGGCTTGCCGCCGAAAAAAGCAGCCGCTTCTTCTCTGGCAGCAAAAACCTGATCAGATGTTTTGGTTGTTAACTGGTGACCGCCTCGACCTGCATTGCCGCCGTATTCCAGTAACGCACGATCCATTGCCATCCGCACCGTGCGTGGTTTTGGAAACGTGGTTGCAGCGTTATCAAAATTGATCATAAGACATCACGCATATTCCGCAGAGACAAATAGGGAATGTCGTTTTCCTCCAGTAAAGCTGCAATGTGTTTGCAGTCTCCTTTGACGTGCAGCAGATAGCTGCATCCTTCCGGCGTTGGATGAATTTGTCGCTGTACCTTGCTCTGGTAGCCATAACGGCGAAGCAATGCCTGTGCTTTGCGTGCCTGCGTATCGGATTGCATGCCAACTTGACATTCCAACATCGTTCTCTCCCCCTTTCTTTTTTAGATACTATTATTTTATGCAGGTAAGGGGAAAAAGTGCTATATACCATATTAAAAGGGCATGAGTGGAATCGACAAGGGCAGCCGAAAGAAGACAGTCAATATGCTGCTTGACCTTCTTTGCTGCTCGTGCTATACTAATAGTATCTTGTGATGGTATTCGGTTGCAGTACGATCGAAAAAAGAAACAGAAAGGATATCTATTATGGAAATGATACAGGACACCTCTGGTATTTTGGTTTGTGCCGGAAATGCCACTCGAATGCAGGGAAAAAATAAAATTTTGCTGCCGCTTGGAGACACCAATGTCATTGGAATGTCCATGCTGGCAATGGAACAGTGTGAACGAATTGCAGAATTTGTTGTGGTTGCAAGACCGTCTGATCAGGATGCCATCCGACAGACCATTGCAGATTTACAGCTGAAAAAGTGCAGTGCCATTGTCAGCGGCGGGGCAACTCGCCAAGAAAGTGTGATCAATGGCATTCGGGCAGCAGCAAAAGAAACAAAGTTATTTGCCATTCATGATGGGGCAAGACCTTTGGTCAAGCCGGAACACATTGCAAAGGTGATTCGGGATGCAGCGGTGTTTGGCGGAGCAACGCTTGGGGTACCGGTAAAAGATACTATTAAAATTGTCAATGATGGTTTAATTGTCGATACCCCGTATCGACCGCATTTGTATATTACCCAGACACCACAGGTGTTTCAAAAACGAATTTATTTTGAAGCATTGGATTTTGCGCTGGAGCATCAGCTGGACTTTACCGATGATTGTCAGCTTGCCGAGGCAATCGGCTGTAAGGTTTGTATGACTACAGGGGACTATACAAACATCAAGATTACAACACCAGAGGATATTTTGATTGCACAAATGTTGCTGGAAAAGAGAACGGAGGAAACTATATGAGTACACTGCGAATCGGACATGGATATGATGTACACCGTTTGGTACCGGAACGTAAATTGATATTAGGCGGAGTAGAAATTCCCTTTTCATTGGGATTGTTGGGACATTCTGATGCAGATGTGCTGTTGCATGCAGTTGCAGATGCCTTATTGGGTGCACTGGCATTGGGCGATATTGGGAAGCATTTTCCCGACAACGATCCGCAGTATGCCGGTGCAGATAGTATGGTACTTCTGCGGCATGTAGTTGAACTGATTCAGAAAGAGGGTTATCAGGTGGGCAATCTGGATGCCACCATTTTGTGTCAGAAACCGAAGCTGGCAAATTATATTTTACAGATGCGGGAAAATATTGCTGCCTGCTGCGGCGTTGTTGTTTCGGCAGTCAGTGTAAAGGCAACGACGGAAGAGAAACTTGGGTTTACCGGAGCAGGACAGGGAATTGCAGTACATGCAGTGGCATTGTTGGAACAATTTCACTAAAAAGCAAAAAAATACTTGACATTTTTATAGAAATCAGCTATAATATTTTTATAAAGGAACCATGGCGGAGAATGTGAATGTTTCGATATTTCAACGGTACAACACGGAAAGGGAGATTTTTATGCAGTTCAAGCCTGTTAAGGATTACAAGTCACCGACTTATCTTGCAAAAGCAGCCGCATTGCTTGCAATCACTGGTACATTAAGCGGTTGTGCAGATTTTCCAGTGAAACCTGTCAATCCACAGGGAACCCAAGAGGTGCAGCTGGAAGGAGAAGCAGTGGTATCAGAAACAGAACCAACAACGGAACTTTTGTTGGATGGAGATGTTGTCATTGCAGACGAAACGCTGCCGACAACAGAGCAGCTCTTTGATGAAGATCTGGAAGACTGATAAAATATCGTATGAATCACTTATCTGCAAATGAAACGATACAGCTATTAGGGGTGGCTGTATATTTCCTTTATGAAAAAATAAAAGAAAGAAAGGATGTTGTTTTATGCAACTAAAACCAGTCAAAGACTACAAATTACCTGCGTATCTCGCAAAAACAGCGGCTCTGCTTGCTGCAACCAGTATGATGGGAGGCTGTGGTGATTTGCCGGTAAAACCAGTCAATCCACAGCAGCCGGGGACAACCACTGCAACGACAACGACAGAACTTGGTGGTGATATTGTTGTTACAACACCAGAGGAAACAACGACCACAACCACGACCATGACAGAACTTGCTGGTGTGACTGTCGTTACAACACCTACAACGACGGCACTGGCAGGAGAAGCTACCATTCCGCAGGAATCTACTACCACAATTACTACCACAACAACGATTGAAGGTACATACACCGTTCCGCAGACAACGACAACTACGACGAATACAATGTTAGAAGGAACGTATACCGTTCCGCAGACAACGACAACTACGACGAATA
>JAUNJC010000053.1 GCA_030523195.1 Oscillospiraceae bacterium | reverse complement strand
ACGCCGTCGATGGGCAGGCTCTGGAATACGGTTAGGGGCACGTCGCCGGTTCCGGCTGGCACAACCACAAAGCCAACACCGGTAGAAGGTGCTCTGTACTGTGCACCGGGTGCAACTGGCAGCGGTACGATGGCAGACCCGATGAATATTTATGAAGCAGTCACAAAGGTAGCGGCTGGTCAGACCATTTATCTGCTCGAAGGCACTTATGAAATGGATGAAATGATTCTGATTGACAGCACCAATTGCGGTACAGAAAATGCATATAAGACCATGATGGCATATCCGGGTGCAAAGGTTACACTGGATTTCAGTAAACAAGTTGCAAAAGTGGATCCTTCTGCATCCGATTATATTGATCAACTGAAATCTCTGCGTGGTATTGTGCTGGATGGCGATTACTGGAAATTCTATGGATTTGAAATCACCAAGGCAGGCGACAATGGTATGCTGTTGTCCGGTAGTCATAACCGCATTGAAATGATGGTGTTCAATGACAATCAGGATACCGGTTTACAGTTATCCCGCTATAATACCAGTGATGCTTCCATTGCAGACTGGCCGAGCTACAACTTGGTTTTGAACTGTACCTCTAAAAATAACTGTGATGACGCAACCATGGAAAATGCAGATGGTTTCGCTGCAAAGCTGACTTGCGGGGAAGGCAATGTATTCGATGGCTGTCTCTCTTATAACAACAGCGATGACGGATGGGATTTGTTTGCAAAGGAAGCAACTGGTCCAATTGGTGTTGTAACCATTCAGAACTGCGTTGCGTTCCGGAACGGCTTTACCGAATTTGGCGAAGGTTACGGTGACTGTGACGGAAACGGCTTTAAGCTGGGCGGCAGCGGCATCGGTTCTGCACATATTGTCAAGAACAGTCTGGCATTTGAAAACTTGAACTGTGGCTTTACAGACAATAACAATCCAAAGTTGGGAACCATTATTGATTGTACGGCTATGAATAACGGCGGCGGCGGAAATGGCAAGCCAAACTTCTCTTGCTATCGTTGTACCGATCCGGGCTGCGATTTCGACAACTTGATGTCTTACTATGATTCTTCCGTTTATCTTTCTGACAGCAAATTGTCTTTGAAGATTGCCAATGATAAATATGTTGGTACTTATGCAAACGGTGTTTACTACAACAGCGGCTATTATAAGGTAGATGCTGATACAGCAGTAACCAATGGCGGCAAGATTGGTACCAAATACGAAGGTCCTGCTGCTTCTGACTTCATTTCTATGGCAAAAGCACCGGCACAGGGCACAGATTTCCATACTGCATGGAGAAATGCAGACGGTTCTCTGAATCTGGGCGGACTGTATGAAACTACCACAAACGGCACTTATGCGAAAATAGGATATCATATGTACAATGGCACTGGTCCAGTTGTAACAACTACCACTACAAATGGCGGCGGCACAGGTACAACTACAACCACAGTAAAGACCACTACTTCCAATTCTTCCGTTACCCCAACACCATCTGGTGCACAGATTCATAACTTCACAGAAAACGGAATCAACAGTACATTCTACACCATTACTGGTAACCTGTCCACTGGTAAGGGCACTGTTACTTATAACGGTCTTACGCTGAAACAATGCCTGAAACTAGAAAGTGCAACTTCCATTGGCTTTACCAATACGGCAGCTGGTGCATTAACACTGGTATTTGTAGAACCAAGTGCAACGATTAAGGTAGATGGTACAAAATATACCGCAAGCGGCGATGGCATTATCACCGTTCCGGTTGCAGCTGGTACGCACAGCATCACAAAGGCAGATTCTGCAAACCTGTTCTACATGGTTTATGCAGACAAGAGCGGTACTACTACAACCTCTACTTCTAAACCTACTGTGACAACAACCACAACAAAGGACAATGCAGTAGCATATGGTGACACCAACCTGGACGGCATCGTAGATCTGCGTGATGCTATCAATATGAACAAGTATTTGGCAGGTCAAATTACTTGGACTCCAGATGATCAGTCATATAAGAATGCAGATGTCAACACAGATGGAACAGTCGGCGAAGAAGACGGTACTATTTTGATTAGCTTTGTTATCAATCTAATTGACACACTTCCACAAAAATCTTAACTTTCATTTTTAAAACATATTGCAACCAAAAAATCCGTTCTGCCATATGGCAGAACGGATTTTTCTGATCCATGATAAACTGTCAAATATATTGCAATGTCCGCAGCAGAAAAAGCCAAAATGTTAACGTAAATGCACTGCATAATGTCGTTAACATTACACTACAAGCGGTTAGCGTTCCCTTATGTCCCATGTTTCGTGCCATTACAAAGCAACTACCAGTCGTAGCACTTCCAAGCATAACCAGAATTGCAATCAACTTTTCTGTTCGGAATCCAAAGGCAATAGCAAGCGGCAAAAATAATCCGCAGAACAGCACCAATTTGATACAGGTAATTGCAATCGTTGCCGGTAGCTTTCCTTTTGCATCCTGCCATTGAAAGGAAGAACCCAATGCAATCAAAGAAAGTGGCGTTGCCATATTTCCCAAATAAGATACCGATTTCGAGAGAATCACCGGCTGTGGAATCTTCAAAACCGACCAAAGCATACCTATCACAATTCCAAGAATAATTGGATTTGTTACGACATTTTTCAGTGTTTTCCATAACAATGCTTTTCGATCTAATTTGGATGTGCCGTCTGCTGAGGAGGCTGTCACAGAAAGCACAATCACAGCAATAATATTGTAAAGCGGTACGGTTCCGACAATCATCAAAGCTGCCATAGTAGCTTCACCATAAATATTTTTGACAAAGGCAATTCCAAGAATCGCAGCACTGCTGCGATAAGCAGCCTGAATAAACTCTCCCCGTTCTGCCTTATTCCGATGCAGCAGCGAGAAAAGCAATGCGATCACAATACTAATTACTGTCACACAAAAACAGAACAATACAAATTTGGTGTCCCAAACAGATCGAAAATCCGCTGTAGATAAATCCATAAACAATAATGCCGGCAATAACACTTTAAAAGCAAATTGATTGAGCTTTTGTGTTGTATGGTCATCCAACAGCTGTACTCGCCGCAAGAAAAATCCCAATACCATCATCAAAAAAATGGGAATGGTGGCATTCAGGCTAAAAATGAGATTGTTTGTAAAAGTTTGCATAAAAATACCTTCTTTATTGAATTTGCAAATGCTATTACAGTTTATCTCATTTTTTAGCGTTTGTCAATCAAAAAAGTTAAAAAGTCATGCAAATCCATTTTCGGATTTTTTGGAAAACTTGTTCAAATCGTCCGGCAGATTCGCTACGCTGTCTGTCTATGACCACAGTCGCCTGCGGCATTAGAATGGAAACCATCATGTAAAAATAGATTTTCATGTCAAAAAGTACAGAAATCTATTGCAGCAACTCTGTCCGCAAGTGCGTGAGCAGCTTTTTTTCCTTGCGGGACACTTGTACCTGTGAAATTCCCAGTCGCTTTGCGATTTCTGTTTGCGTCATATTTTGAAAATACCGCATTTGCAGCAGCAATTGATCTGGTTTCGGTAATGTTTGCATCACCTGTCGCAACGCTAAAACATCTCCTAATTCTGTATCTGGTGCAGGAACTGGAATATCTAATTGATTTTCTTCTGCTGCTGCCGTCAGCGACAACGGTGGCTGCGCCGCACAAAGTGCCTCCGCAACAGCTTCTGATGAAAGTCCAGACCCTTGTGATAATTCCGCAATGGTTGCAGCTCTGCCATGTACTTGTTGAAACATTTCTTGCAACTGTTGTAATTGCATGGCATGTTCCTTTAAGGTACGACTGACCTTCACTGTCCCACCGTCCCGAAACAACCGTTTCATCTCGCCTAAAATCACAGGCACGGCATACGTGGAAAATTGAACCCCTCGATTCTGATCAAATGCTTTCACTGCTTTCAACAATCCAATACAACCAGCTGAATATAATTCCTCGTATTCTATCCCACGCCCTCGAAAACGATTGGCACAAAGATGAACCAATCCAAGATTTGCTTCTGCTGTCGGTGCACTCATACCGATTTCCTCAGTTTTTTCCGCATAATGACAGTGGTACCCTGCTCTAGTTTGCTGCGTACTTGAAGTTTGTCCATAAAACTTTGCATCACAGCAAACCCCAATCCGGCACGTTCTTCCTCCTTTGCAGTTGTATAGAGCGGTTCCATAGCCTTTTCTACATCTGGAATCCCACATCCCCTGTCTTTGATACGAATGTATACCTCCCGATCCTCCAAAATTTTAATATGTAACTCCACGTCCCCTTTTTGATACCGATAACCGTGCACAATACTATTCGTAACCGCTTCGGATACCGCTGTTCGGATATCTGCCAATTCCTCCACGGTTGGGTCAAGCTGCACCAGAAAGGCTGCCACTAAGGAACGGGCTGTCCGCTCATTGACAGAAATTCCCGGAAACACAATTTTCATTTGATTGGTGGTGTGCATGACAACGTTCCTCCTGCTCAGATATTTGTAATCTCAATGCTTGCAATGCGTTCCATACCGGAAAGTCGCATCACTCTGCGAATGTGCGGCGGCGGATTTTGAATGATAACATTGCCGGAACGTGCCTGCATTTGCTGACAGCGTCCCATAATCAGTCCAATACCAGAACTGTCCATAAATGTCACTTTTTCAAAATCCAGCCGCAGTTGATGCGGCTCATAGTCCAAAATTGCCTGATCGATTTCCTCTCGCAAATCACGTGCACAGTGATGGTCAATTTCTCCGTCGAGAATGGCAGTCAGGCAGGGGGCTTCCAATTGTATTGTAACAGGCATGGCGATGCTCCTTTCTTCTTCCTGTAGAGAATATTTTTATTGTATCATGAATGCAGAAAAAAATCTGTCGAAGCAGAAAGATGAAGATGTCGAAAAAATAAAAAATGACAGCTGATTAATGCAGAAAAGAAAATATGTTAATGTGCATTCGATAAAAATACATTTTCAAAGTTCTTTTGTCTTCCCATGATCCAAAAACAGCCGCCACGGAAGTAACTCCGTGGCGGCTGTTTTTAGGTGATCTATCGTGATCGATAGAGTTAATACCTATTGTCTACACGCTGGCATAGTGAGATAAAATCTCCACTGCAACCTCTTTTCGGTTGCGTCTCGTATCCATTGCCATCTTTTCAATATAACGATGTGCCTGTTCCTCTGTATACTGTTCCCGCTCAATCAAAAGACACTTTGCACGGGATACAAAACGTAACTCATCCAATTTTTTTTGCAGCTTATCATTTTCCAATTTCATATGCAGCATGCGTCCGTTCATTGCTTTCGCCATCCGAACTGCCTGATACAATGCCGAACGATTCAACGGTTTCGCTACAACTAAAACACCATAGGAAACAGTCTTGTTGCTCATCTCTTCTGCCATATCTGCCTTGCATAACATCACAACACCGGAACAAGTTCCCTGTGTCAGCTGCAAAGAAAGCTGATAGCCAAATTCATCTTTTAACGGCGTATTCAGCACAATCAAGCCAAATGTATCATGCTGAAGCATCCGTCTTGCTTCGTCTCCGCTGGATACAACAGAAACCGAAGCATAGCCGCAGCCTTTCAAGAAATTGACGATAACGTCAATACCCTTATCAGAACCGGAAATCAGCAGCGTTCGTTCCGTGTACACATACATACCCCCTTTTCGGCTGTTTGCTTCGGTATTCCATCAAAAGAAATGGTGATAGGAGTATGCCTGCACATCCTCTGCTTCTGAAAATGCCTGAATTTGCTGTTCTGTTTTCTGGAAAAAGTCGTGCAGTACGGCATCCGGCAAATACGTTTTCACAAACTCGCTTTCCTTTGCCAACTGCAACGCCTCCTCTAAAGAAACCGGCAGTTTCCGGAAAACGGTGGTATCATTTGCTGCATTCCATTCTTCCTTCAACTGTTCCTGATGCCGAATGCCCTCCATGCCAGCACGCAGCAACATTTGAAATGTAATATAGGGATTACAATATGCATCCGCAGAACGCAATTCAATAATGGCTTCTCCGCCCGGAATATACATCAAACGAATCAGCGGCACACGATTTTCCGAAGACCAGTTGACTCGCCCCGGTGCTGTATGCAGCTGCAACCGCTCATAGGAATTGACAATTGGATTAGAAAATAATGTGAAATCACAAATTCGGTTTAAAATACCAGCAATATATGACCGTCCCTCCGGCATCATATCTTCTGGACAAGAACCAAAAATATTCTTACCATCTTTCCGAACAATCATGTTAATTTTCAAGGCACTGCCATTCTGATTTGGCAGCGGTTTCGGCATGAAAGAGGCATACAGACCATTTTGTGCAGCAATGGTTTTTACCACGGTTTTATAATGCATCATATTGTCTGCTGCGGTCAGCGGATTGCTGCATGCAAAATCAATCTCATTTTGTCCTGGCCCATGCTTGTGACAGGAAGAAGTCGGGTTTAAGCCCATTTCCTCCAAAGAAAGACAGATCTCCCGTCTGGTATTCTCACATTTATCCAACGGAGCGATGTCTAAATAACCACCCTGATCATAGGGTTCTCGGGTAGGATTGCCCTCTACATCGGTTTTAAAGAGATAAAACTCACAGCGTGTGGCAATCTGGCACTGATAGCCATCTTGTTCAATCTCCTGCATGGTATTGCGGAGATTCTGCCGCAGATCTCCGGCATAGGGATTGCCGTCCATCTTCATCAAATTACAGAAAAACCGTACCACTCTTCCTGACTGCGGCCGCCACGGCAATACGGAAAGTGTTCCACAATCTGGTTTGAGCAGTAAATTTTGATGCTGTTCCTCCAGCAGACCAGTAGCATTGAATGGAATGCCATTGGAAACTGCTCTCGGCAGTTCCCTTGGCAGAATTGCAATATTTTTCATTATGCCAAGCGTATCACAAAATGTCAGCCGAATAAATTTTACATCGTTTTCCTCTATAAATTCCGTGACATCCGATTCTGAAAAAAACATAAAAAGCCTCCTCCTTATTTTTCAGCCTGTTCGTAAACGCAGCAACCAACCTTCCGCTGCCTTTGCAGACTGCCATCATGCTGGAATGATACAAATGGACTGTAATTATACAGTACACATATAATTTGTTATTATAACGTAATTTTCAACTTTTTTAAACAAAAAAAACCATCCATTTTGTAAATTCTCTTTTTCTTTGGCGAACTTCTTTCTGAAATTGAAACCATCTTATGAAATTTAACTGCATTCTATGATTCCACTGCCGAGCAGTTCTTCTGCAATCTGCTGATACTGCTCTGTAAATACACTGTTTTGATTCCAAACCATATTAAACTCATGCTCCATCCGAAAATCTGAAACCTGAATGACTTTCAATTCCCCGCTTTTCAGTAGTTTTTCCCCTACCGTCCAGTAAAGAAAACTGATACCAATTCCAGAAAGCAAAAGTTGAAGAATGGTATGCGGACTGTTTACCTCACAACAATTTGAGAAATGTTCTATCTCATATCCATGTGCCCGCAGCATTCGTTCCAGTACTTCCCGTGTCCCAGAGCCGTACTCTCTTAAAAGTATTCTATGTTCAAATAAATCCTCAATGCAAATTACATTAGGAATGGGATAGCTTTTAGCACAAAAGCAGACAATTTCCTCTTTCTGAATGCAGCAGTTTCCATACTCTGCTTTATGAAAGTAACCTTCACAAAATGCAAAATCCAGTGCACCGTTATCCAATAAATGCAACAGATCTTCCGTATCCTGAATCGTCAAAGAGACATTCCAATCTGGATGCAGCTGAAGATATCGACTTAGTCTGTCAGGAAGATAAAATCCACCGATTGACATGGTCGCTCCCAATCTAAGAATTTTCTTGGTGGGAATTTGTTTTATCATTTCCTCTATCCGTAAAGTGTCATGGTGAATCGTTTCAAAAAATCGACAGAGCAAAGCCCCCTGTTCTGTCAAAGAAAGCTTTCTTCCACTATAGGAAAAAAGTTTTGTCCCATAATATTTTTCAAGATATTTGATATGCTGCGAAACCGCCGGCTGCGTAATGAACAATTCATTTGCCGCCTTGGTAAAGCTCATATTTCTACACACTGCCAAAAAGGTCTCTATTTTTACATCCAGCATCATATTTCCCCTTTATTGATAAGTTACTCTTATTGTACCATAATCAAAAACAATTTGCAATAATGGATGTTTACGGGTATAATAAAGTAAAAGGAGTGGATTGTATGAAACAACAATCAAAAAAATTAATTGGCATCCTGCTCTGTGCAGGTATTGCCGCTGTTGCAACGGCGATTTGCAACATCAAAATTGGTAAATTTTCTTTTGAACTCATTGGTGCACCGGTAATCGCCATTCTTGCCGGTATGTTAATTGCACTGGCACTTCCCCAAACGGTTCACAAAGAACCTTTTCAATCTGGTATTCAGTTTACCGCAAAAAAAATTTTACAATGGGCAGTCATCATCCTTGGTTTTTCTCTGGATCTCGGAACCATTGCCGTTGTAGGAGGAAAAAGTTTACCAGTCATCCTCTGTACCATTGCCATCTCCCTCATTGTAGCATTTATACTCATGAAGGTACTGCATATTCAGAAAAAAACAGCTTGTCTGATTGGCGTTGGGTCTTCTATCTGTGGCGGTTCTGCCATTGCTGCAACCGCTCCGGTCATTGATGCCGATGATGAAGATGTGGCACAGTCTATTTCTGTTATTTTTCTATTTAACATCTTGGCAGCCTTGATTTTTCCAACACTCGGATACGCACTGGGATTTGGAACAGAGGGCTTCGCCGTATTTGCCGGTACCGCAGTCAATGACACTTCTTCTGTAACAGCAACCGCTGCCACCGCAGAAAATCTTTACCATACAAGCGGCATTTTATCAGCTGCGGTAACCGTGAAATTGACACGTACCCTTGCAATTATTCCGATTACACTGGGACTGGCATTCTACCGCACCAGAAAAGCCAAAATGAGCGACGGCAATGCAACAGATTTTTCTTTCAAAAAAATCTTTCCATGGTTTATCTTATTCTTCATTGCAGCTTCTATTATCACAACCGTCATTGGCGTGCTGCCAGAAAATCCTTTCACTACATTTTACAATGAACACTTTATTGCATGGATGAAATGGCTTGCAAAATTCTTTATTGCAATGGCAATGGCTGCGATCGGACTACACACAAACATTGTAACCCTCATCAAAAAAGGTGGTAAACCCATTTTACTTGGTTTCTGCTGCTGGGTTTCTATTACGATTGTCTCCATTATTGTACAGTATCTCACTGGTATTTATACTACTAATTTATAATGATACGTTAAATTGCAAAAAAATTTCCTGCTACAGTATTATTTTTTGTGCCTGTTTTTATCGAAACAGGCACAATTTTTTTCATGATCAACCGGAATGATGGAATATAAATTTCAATTGCGATCAAGCAAAACGCTCTGAAAGAAAAATTTCTGTCAGAGCGTTGCTGTTGTATTATATTGTAATTTTTACTTATTTTTATGATATAAAACCATCAGCCCTTTTAAGAGCAAATCGTCATCCAAAATCATTTGATTCTGACAGAGCGGTACGATCACATTTGCCAAACCACCTGTGGCAATCACGGTGCATGGTTCCCCTAATTCTGTCTGAATACGTGCAATCAATCCATCCAGTGCACCGGCAGTACCATATAGCAAACCGCTTTTCATACAATCTACCGTATTCTTTCCAATTATCTGCTCCGGTGGTTCAAGTGCAATTTTCGGCAGCTGTGCAGTACGAGCAATTAAGGAATCGTGCGACACACCAATCCCCGGCATAATGATGCCGCCGAGATACTGTTTATCCCGATCAATGACTGAAAGGGTCGTTGCAGTTCCCATATCAATGACAATCAATGGAAGTGGATATGCCTGCATCGCAGCCACCGCATCCACAATCAAATCACTTCCCAGTTTTTCTGGATAAGAAATTGCAATTCGCAGACCGGTTTCCATATCATACCGCACCACCATCGGTGTTATGCCAATATACTGCATCACCGCTTTTTTTACCGTTCCGGTCACCGGCGGAACAACAGAAGAAAGAATGCTGCCGTCAATGGTGTGCCGATCGATATTATACATTTCAAATGCAGTTTTCAGCATGGCTGCATATTCCAAGCTGGTTGCTTTGGGATTGGTTGCCATTCGTTCCTGAAACAGAATGGTCTGCTCCTGAAAACAACCAATGACAACATTGGTATTTCCGATGTCAATTGCCAGTACCATAATTTGTACCCTCCGAACGTGTTTCTATTATGCCTGCTGTGTCTTTGCTTTTGAAACAAATGGTATCAACTTTGCCTTGCAAAGTGCTGCACCGACTGCACCGGTTACAATGGTTGCTGCAAGCATTTCACAGACTGCATTCACACCGACAAAGGTACAAATGAATACCAAAATATTCTTACCACCCATCAATTCCTGTACATACTCTGTGTTGCCATATAGTACAACCAGAGCTGTCATGAAAAAGGCAGTGTTCAAAAATGCAGAAAAAAAGCCAGTGACCGCACAGGCAACATACGAATTAGCCAGTTTGCTGACGCCCTTAAAAATCAAGCCCACCAGAAAACCGTCCAGTGCTCTTGGAACAAACCGCTGCACAAAGGCAAGAAACGGATTGATATCTGCAAGAATGGCACCCATTCCACTTGGTATCCCGATGCCGAAACATTGCAGGAAGCTGAGCAGTCCGAATACACTACCAATAACCAAACCGCCCATAGGACCAGCCGCAACTGCTGCCAGTGCAATTGGAATCACGTTCAAGGTAATCACCAGTGGGCCAACTGGAATCGAACCGATCGGTGTGAACGAAAAGATGATCGTCAGTGCCGTCAGCAGCCCCAGAATTACCAATTGTTTCGTGTTCCAGTTTGTTTTTTTCATGAGAAAAACCTCCTTGTTATTATTCCCTCTGTGAGGGATACAATACAATACAAGTGCAGTATATCATATTTTTTTCAAATTTTATATATCTTTTTCTGAATTTTCTATGTTATACTAAAGGCAATTGTACCGTAATTTGCTTCCTGTTTTCCAATCAATCCGCTTCACCATAGTCATCTATGGTGAATAAAACCAATTTATACTAGGCTCTATTGCAAAATCTACAATTTTGCAATACCGGCAATGAATTGCCGGTGGTGGCTTTGCCACCAAGGGCCGCCGTTCAAGCCGGTGGCTTTGCAGCCACTTTTAGCGGCACTGCAAACAACACCGTTGTTTGCAATAAAGGACAGTATATAGAACACACTTAAATTATTATAAAGGAGTGTATCTTACCATGCTAACTGGAAAAACCGTTGTACTGGCTGTTACTGGCAGCATTGCTGCCTATAAAATTGCCAACCTTGCTCGTATGCTCAAAAAATTACACGCCAATGTACAGGTACTCATGACGCAAAACGCTACGCAGTTTATCAACCCTATCACCTTTGAAACGCTTACCAACAACAAATGCCTCATTGACACATTTGACCGTAACTTTCAATACAGTGTGGAACACGTGGCACTTGCCAAGCAGGCAGATGTTGTATTGGTTGCACCAGCATCCGCCAATGTCATTGGTAAATTAGCAAATGGCATTGCAGATGATATGCTGACCACAACGGTCATGGCATGCCCCTGTAAAAAAATAATTTCCCCTGCTATGAACCATAATATGTACCACAATCCCATTGTACAGGATAATCTAAAAAAACTGAAGCAATTCGGCTATGAAGTCATTTCCCCTGCAACTGGCATGCTTGCCAATGGGGATTCTGGTGACGGCAGAATGCCGGAAGAATCCCTGCTTCTAGAATCTATTCTGCGAGAAATTGCCTTTGAAAAAGACCTTGCCGGAAAAAAATTTCTCATCACTTCTGGAGCAACCAGAGAAGCCATTGATCCGGTTCGATTTTTAACCAATCACTCCTCCGGAAAAATGGGATGTACATTGGCAAAAGCGGCGATGCAGCGTGGTGCAGAGGTAACACTAGTGGCTGCACACATGGAAGTGACACCGCCGCCCTTTCTTACCGTCATTCCAGTAGTTTCTGCGGCAGAAATGTATCAGGCTATTGCACCAATTGCTGCCCAATTTGACTGCATCATCAAGGCAGCTGCCGTTGCAGATTATACCCCTGTAAAAACTGCTGACCAGAAAATCAAAAAGGCAGATGGTACACTGACCATTGCCTTACAACGTACCACAGATATTTTAAAATTTCTCGGCGAACACAAACCAAAAGGGCAATTCCTATGTGGTTTCTCCATGGAAACAGAAAATGTAACTGAAAATTCCAGAAAAAAACTGCAATCCAAACACTGTGATATGATCTGTGCCAACAGTCTGCGGACAGAAGGGGCTGGGTTTGGTACCGATACCAATATCATCACGATGATCACAGCAGATGCAGAAATTCCACTCGAAAAAATGACAAAGGAACAAGCAGCTCATCAGATTCTCAATGAAATCAACCGCCGCCGCGGTTCTATTGGTTGATTTTTGGGGAAACTTTTTAAAAATGCTTGTCAATTTCTGAAAAATGTTGTATAATAAAAGCGATCACATTTTGTTCGATCAATTTTATCAATTGGAGGATTTCACATTATGTATCAGGATATGATGGATACCATCGGCTTTGTTACAAAGTTCGATCCAGAAGTTGGTGCTGCGATGCAGCAGGAACTTGCAAGACAAAGAAGAAATTTGGAATTAATCGCCAGTGAGAACGTTGTTTCTCCGGCAGTCATGGCAGCTATGGGATCTGCCCTCACGAACAAATATGCAGAAGGTCTGCCGCACAAACGGTATTACGGCGGCTGCGAATACGTCGACGTGGTAGAAGAAATTGCGATTGACCGTGCCAAGAAGCTATTTGGGGCACAGTATGCCAACGTACAGCCGCACTCCGGCGCACAGGCAAATACTGCGGTTTACTTTGCTCTGCTTCAGCCGGGTGATACCGTATTGGGCATGAGTCTGGCTCACGGCGGACACCTAACACATGGTTCTCCGGTTAATATTTCCGGTAAATATTTTAACTTCGTTTCCTATGGTCTGGGGGAGGATGAAGTCATTGATTACGATAAGGTAGCTGCTCTGGCAAAGGAACACAAGCCAAAGTTGATTGTTGCTGGTGCAAGTGCTTATCCAAGAATCATTGATTTCCCGAAACTGTCCGAAATTGCAAAGTCAGTTGGTGCTTACCTGATGGTAGACATGGCACACATTGCCGGTCTGGTCGCTTCCGGTATGCATCCTTCCCCTGTTCCGTATGCAGATGTTACCACCACTACCACACACAAAACCCTGCGTGGTCCTCGTGGCGGTCTGATTCTCTGCAACGATGAAGAAATCGCAAAGAAGATCAACAAGGCTGTTTTCCCGGGCACACAGGGTGGTCCGCTGATGCATGTGATTGCAGCAAAGGCAGTTTGCTTCGGCGAAGCCATGACACCGGCATTCAAGGAATACGGCAAGCGGATTGTAGAAAATGCACAGGCATTGGCAAAAGGTTTGGTAGACCGTGGATTCCATCTGGTTTCCGGCGGTACAGACAACCACTTGATGCTAGTTGATCTGCGTCCGTTCTCCATCACTGGTAAAGAGCTGGAGCATCGTCTGGATGAAGTCTATATCACTGTCAATAAAAATGCAATTCCGAACGATCCGGAAAAGCCGTTTGTTACCTCTGGTCTGCGTGTCGGCACGCCGGCAGTTACCAGCCGTGGTCTGGGTGTTACAGAGATGGACAAGATTGCAGAATGCATGTATCTGACTGCAACCCAGTTCGAGGATAAGGCAGACGAGATTCGGGCAATGGTAACCGAAATCTGCAAACAGTACCCTTTGTATGAATAATTTTCTTTTTACTAAAAAGGAAAGTATTTCATCGAGTATTAAGATAGTAGAAAAGTATTACAAAGCGACTTTTGATGATTCCGTCAAAAGTCACTTTGTGTTCTTATAATTCACTCGTTAGTAAATAGAAATTTAAAAAGTGCAGAGGTGGCTGTATGTGAAAGACGATAAATTTAAAAAAGAAATATTTTTTACTGTTATATCAATGATTATATATTTTTCTTTAGTTATACTAGCTAATATATTATCAAATATGATAATAAAAATACCAAACAGCATAAATGCTCTGATGGAAATTGTTTTTCCTCTAACGATAATTATTATTTTGAAAAAGAAAAAGTTATTATCTTATTATGGAATAAATGATTTAAAACTTCTAAATTATAAAAATTTGCTCTTTTGTATCCCAATGATCCTTAT
>JAUNJC010000052.1 GCA_030523195.1 Oscillospiraceae bacterium | reverse complement strand
CTCCAACAACTACTACAACTACCACACCGACTACCACTACAACCACCTCTACTACTCCGACCACAACCACAACCACCTCTACCACACCGGCTCCGGTTACTACCACTACTACAACTAGTAAGCCACAGCCAGGCACAACTGCTAAGGTAACTACCAAGAAGGTTACTGGTTCTACCAGCTCTCCGAAGACTGGCAGCATGATTCCTGTTGCAGGTGCTGTTGCAGCAATCGCAGTAATCGGCGGTGTTGCTCTGGTTTCCAAGAAGAGAAAGTAAGAATCGCTGATTCAGACAAATCTTCTGAAAAACAAGTAAAAAATGCAAATAATTTATTTGAGGACATCATTTAAACTGTTTGCATCATCACATGAGTATGTGTAATGAGACGGGCGTGCTGAAGAAGTACGCCCGTTTTGTTCACCCCTTTTTTATTTTCTGCATAAAATGGAATACACCCGGAAATCAAAATGGGTGACAATCCGGATCAAAAGGAGGGAATGCAAATGAAAGAGCCTTTGCGAATATTGGTAGCAGGTGGTGACCGCCGACAAAAATATGCTGCCGAGATGCTTGCACAGCAGCCAGCCTATTCCGTTACAACAATTGGTTTTTCTCTTCCCATTCCATCAGAGTTATCAGAAACTGATGTCTTGTTGCTGCCGATTCACACCAATTCAGAAAGTGTGCCTTCTCCGCAGGGAGAACTGTCGCTTCCATGGCTGCTGTCCAGCGTGAAAACAGGCGGTTTGGTATGCGGCGGAATGCTTCCCGAAGCAGTTTGCCGGATGTGTCAGGAACAAAAGCTTGATTTTTGCGATTATTTTCAGCGGGAGGAGCTTTGCCTTGCCAATGCTGTTCCAACAGTGGAAGGTGCATTGCAAATTGCGATGTCAGAATTGGAACGAACCATCTGTGGCAGTCGAGTACTGGTGATCGGTTATGGCAGAATTGGTACACTGATGGCAGAACGCTTGCAAGGACTTTGTGCGGATGTTACAGTTGCTGCACGCAGTTGTAAAGACGCTGCACGTTGTCAGGCAAATGGGCTGAAATGGCTGCCATCGTCTGAAATTGTCAGACATACAGCCGAGTTCGATTGGTTCTGCAATACCGTGCCAGCATTGGTGCTAGATGAAAAAGCGTTGTCCAATATGCAGCCGGATGCATTGATCATTGATTTGGCATCTAAACCGGGGGGAGTCGATTTTGATGCTGCGGCACATTGGAACCGCCATGTTATCTGGGCATTGGGCTTGCCTGGCAAAGTTGCACCGCTAACCGCTGGAGAAATAATTGCGAAAACCATCTTCCATATTTTACAGGAGAGGGGACTCGCATATGCAAGAAACACTTCGTAAGCGAATCGGGTTTGCGGTGACTGGTTCATTTTGTACTTTTTCCGCTGCGTTTGCACAGGCAGAACGGCTGGTTGCTGTTGGTTATGCCGTCACACCTGTCTTTTCAGAACATGCTGCCGCTTTGGACACTCGCTTTGGGAAAGCCGCCGATCAACGAAAAAAATTAGAGGAAATTTGCGGAAATCAGGCACTTTTGGGAATTTCCGCAGTGGAGCCACTTGGGCCAAAAAATTTATTGGATGCCATGGTGATTGCACCTTGTACCGCCAATACAATGGCAAAGTTAGCACTTGGTATTACCGATACAACGGTTACGATGGCAGTCAAATCCATGTTGCGCAATGAAAAACCAATCATATTGGCATTGGCAACGAATGATGCCCTTCGTGCATCGGCGAAAAATCTCGGTTTGCTGTTGAATACAAAGAATTATTATTTTGTACCGCTGCGGCAGGATGCCCCCCTGCAAAAGCCATCTTCTTTGGTGGCAGATTTTACACTGCTGCCAGAAACGGTTGCTGCGGCGTTAGCCGGACAACAAATTCAACCAATGTTTATACAAAATTTATAAAATATAAAAAGTACCATGTTATACTATCAAGGAAGTGGCCGCCTGTTTCATTCCTGTTAAACGGGCGGTCTTTATTATGGAAGTGTACAGTTTCTGTGTTTACGGGCTGTGCGAAAAGGAGAATGCATTATGGCTGGAATTATTTTACAACAAGCAATGATTATGCTGATTCTGATTGTAGTAGGGATGCTGGCGTATCACACTGGCATTGTCAGTCGGGAGGGGGGAAAACAACTTTCCAATGTAGTTTTGGAGATTGTTACGCCTGTCATTATTGTGCATGCTTATCTGGAGGAAGAATATGATCCGCAGTTGGTTCAGAATTTGCTGCTGACATTTTTACTGGCAATTGCTTCTTATATTCTTGCGATTGTAATTTCTATGCTGTTATTTCGTGGAAAACATTCCGAAAAGCTGGCACCCATTGAACGATTTTCAGCTACCTATAGCAATTGTGGTTTCATGGGGATCCCGTTAGCCAATGCATTGTTTGGGTCAGAGGGTGTTTTTTATGTTACTGCTTTCTTGACGATTTTTTTCCTATTCTCTTGGACACATGGTATTATGCAGCTGACCCAGACCAAAGATTTTAAAAAGATGCTAAAAATTTTCCGTTCTCCAACGATTATTGGGATTGCAATTGGATTGATTTTGTACTTTGTACAGATTCCGGTTTCAGGTGTATGGGTTCCTATTTCAGGCGTGCTAATGGATACAATGGGCTATATTTCTGACTTGAATACACCGCTTGCCATGATCGCTTCCGGGATTAGTGTGGCACAGACGAATTTGTTGGGTGCACTGCGAACTGTACGGATTTATTGGGTAAGTTTTGTAAAACTGTTGGTGATTCCGCTGGTAGTGATGGGAATGTGTCTTTGTCTGCCGTTTGTCTCCATAGAGGTACGAACTGTCGTTTTGCTATTGACAGCTGCACCGTCTGCGGCAATGTGTACATTGCAGTGCCAAGCAAACGGGCTAAATGATATTTATGCATCGCAAATATTTGCAGCAACTACAATTTTTTCCATGGCAACAATGCCGCTCATCATTCAAATTTTTAGTATATTGAGATAAAATCAATCAAAATTTTTGGCGGTTAAAACAGAATGTAAATTTTTATTAAAAGTCATTGCTCAAACTTGCAAGAATAAAATGGAATTGTTAAAATAATAGTATTGATGATAGAAATAAAGAGAGAATAGGTTGCATAATAAAAGATCAAACAGGAGAGCGAGTAATGAGATGTGGAATCAGGTAGAAGAAAAACACTATGAACGACAGCGTGTTTATTTTCAAGTATTGCAGCTAATGTGGGAACGTGGTGCAATTTCTCGTGTAGAAATTGCATCGGCTTTAAAGATGACACGTGGAGCAGTTTCTTTATTGATACAGGAAATGCTAGAAAAAGGTTTTTTAGAGAATGTGGGGGTAGCACCGGCTGTTGAGGGAAAAGGCAGAAGAAAAATGTTGTTGGATATTCATCCATCTCGTTGGCTATTGATAGCGGTATCTGTGGATGCACATTATATTGCAATGGGATTGATGACATTGGGCTTGAATACATTGGAAAAGCAACAAATTCCATTTGATATGGGAACGGAATCAGAAGAGGTTTTAAAATCACGTATCATAGAATTTGTACAGCAGATTTTAAAGAGTAACTATATTGAAACAGAGCGAATTTTTGGCATAGGGATTGGTATGTTACCATCTGTTTTACAACAACTATTTCCAAAGGAAAAGGAAGAAAAAATGGGAGCATGGGAACAATCTCTAGCAAGTCAGCTGCAAATTCCTGTTTCTGTAAGAAATTCTCTCTCTTCTATGCTATCCTATCATCTGTATCAGCATGCACAACAAACAGCCGTTGCATTATTTTGTGCTGATGGGGATGCATATTATATTTCTTTTGGGAGTCGTGCTTATCCAGTAGAATGTCTGTATCAGGAACCAATTTGTATGAATGATTTTTATCTTTCTGAGCAGGAAACTGTGGGTACACAGCTGACACCAGCAGCTTTGATACAGCGAACGGCACCTTATTATAGTGTAGAAAAAACACCAGTACTTTATCGTTTAACGGGCGGTCATTTGAAGCAGATGACATTACCAATGCTGCTTACTGCTTCTTATGCCGAAGGGGAGGACTTTGATCCTTGTCTTGTGCCGTTGATGGCGGAAATTATGCAGCAATTTTGTCAGATATGGAGCAATGTTTTGTTGTTATATGGGCTTGATCAGCTATATTTATATCGGTTGGATTTTACGCTTCCGCATTGGCAGGAAATACAGCGATATGCAAAACAATATATGGGCGGAAAACAGGCAGCTCGGCTTGCTTGTGGAGACTTGACAGAGAAGTGTCAGTATGCTGGCGGCGTGTTTTATGCCATAGACAGCGGAATCCGAAAAGGATGGTAACTAAAAAAATTAAATCAGAAGAGAGAAAACAGCAGAACCATAAGAAAAAAGTGGCAGCTATTTTCTCTTTTTTTAATTTTTTGTTTTTTCCTCACGAACACTTGCAAGCGAGGGGAAGATATGCTATAATAGAGCAGTACGAAAACTGCACCATTCAATAGGAACAGTGTGCAGAGAAGATTGTAGAAAGGAGTAGAATTTCCAAAGGGAAATTCGCACACAAGCAATGAGATTACAGGAAAAAAGTCGAGAAGAATTGGAGGCATTTCAATTAGATTGTCAAAAGGTATACGAGCAGTTTCAGGCAGAGAATCTGAAATTGGATATGTCCAGAGGCAAGCCGTCAGCAGCACAGTTGGAGTTAAGCATGGGGATGATGGATTGCTTGAAGCTGGGTGACTATCGTGCAGAAAACGGTCTGGATTGTCGGAACTATGGCGTATTGGATGGACTGCCGGAGGCAAAGCAGTTCTTTGCACCGATGTTAGGTGTAAAACCGGAAGAATTAATTGTATATGGAAATTCCAGTTTGAATATTATGTATTGGGTGATGTCGGTTGCCATGACCAATGGGGTATTGGGTGGCACACCATGGGGAAAGCTGGACAAAGTGAAGTTCCTGTGTCCGGTACCGGGCTATGATCGCCATTTTGCAGTGACACAGTTTTTTGGTATGGAATTGATCAACATTCCTATGCACGAAGATGGACCGGATATGGATTTGGTAGAAAAGTTGGTTGCAGAGGATGACAGCATTAAGGGTATCTGGTGTGTACCAATGTATTCCAACCCAGGCGGTGTCGTTTACAGTGATGAAGTGGTAAAGCGGTTTGCAGCATTGAAGCCGAAGGCTGCGGATTTCCGGATTTTCTGGGACAATGCATATTGTGTACATCATCTGGTTGACAATCCGCCAGTGCAGGCAAATTTGCTCGAAGAAGCAAAAAAGGCTGGCAATGAAGATATTTGCTATCTGTTCGCATCAACTTCTAAGATTACTTTCCCGGGCAGTGGTGTTGCAGTTATGGCAGCTAGTGAAGCAAATATTGCAAGCCTGAAAAAGGCACTCGGCTTTGCGACCATTGGGTTTGATAAGATGAATCAGCTGCGGCATTTGCGGTTCTTTGACGGCAAATTTGAGAATCTGGTAGAACATATGAAGAAGCACAAAGAACTAATTGCACCGAAGTTTGCGATTGTTGTCAATACGCTGGAAAAGGGACTGCGTGATCTGGAAATTGCAAATTGGTCGAATCCGCAGGGCGGTTACTTCATCTCCTTCAATCAGAAAGGTTGTGCAAAGCGAATTGTACAGCTTTGCAAGGATGCCGGTGTAGTATTAACGGGTGCAGGGGCATCATTCCCATATGGTGTGGATCCAGAGGATGAAAATATCCGGATTTCTCCGACTTTCCCGACTGAAACAGAGCTGCAAAAGGCAATGGATGTTTTTGTATGCAGTGCTAAGCTGGCAGCAGCAGAAAAGCTGTTGGCAGAATAAAAATAGAATTGAAAAGATAGATAAAAATCCGTTTGCGATATGTGCAGGCGGATTTTTTGTTGAATAAAAAACCGCCCCTGACTGTTACAAAACAGTCAAAGGCGGTTTTTGCATGTAAGATGGTTATTTGCTCATCAGTTCAGAAATGATGTCCAGTACCTTGTCATGACATCCGCCGCATCCAGTGGAGCAGTGGGTCATTTCCTGTACACTTTTGAACGTCTCTTCTACGTCAGAAAAGCTCTGCTTTTCGTGCATTGCCTTTTCAATGTCGAGGTAAGAAACCCCCATGCAGTGACAAACTTCATAGTTTTCCATGTGGATTCATCTCCTTTTTTGGTTTTTTACAGTATAGCACATCTTGCGAAATCTGTCAATATTATAAAATGATTTTTTTGACAAACTGGCTGGATTTGTTCTATCTGCACAAAGAACACAATAAACTATCGAAAAACAACCGGTAGCGATTTGTTAAAAGAGAATGGATATGATTACTGTTTGCATTCTGCTCGTACGGCTTCAAATTCTTCTACCAATTCTTTTTCCGGTGCTTTTGTCAGTAGAGATACTACAACAATGCACAGCAGTCCGATTAGAAAGGCAGGCAGCAGTTCGTACAGATTCCATGCACCACCCAGCGGTCGAACTAGGAATTTCCAGATGAAAACAGTCATGCCACCGGCAACCATGCCAGCCAAAGCACCCCATTTGTTGGAACGTTTCCAGAAGAGGGCACACAACATGACAGGACCAAAGGTTGCACCGAAACCAGCCCATGCAAAGGAAACAATCTGGAAAACAGAGCTGTCTGGATTCCATGCAATGATAATAGAGAGTGCTGCAATGATCAACAGGACGGAACGAGCTGCAATCATAGAAGCTTTTGCGGAAAGCTTGATGCCAAAGACACCCTGTAAAATATTTTCGGACAAGCTGGAGGAGGCAGCCAGTAATTGCGAGTCTGAAGTAGACATGGTGCAGGCAAGAATGCCAGCAAACACCAAACCTGCAAACAATGCGGCAATCACACCGTGTTCGCTGATGAGGGTTGCAATTTTCATAATGACGGTTTCGGATTCTGCACTGTAATTGTCAGGATTGTCTCCCAGTACGGTAATGGTACCATTGGTCATGAGGGTTTGACCGATGAATCCGATCAGGATTGCAATTCCCATAGAAATGACGACCCAGATGGAGGCGATTCTTCTGGAAGTTTTAATTTTGTGGCTGTCCTCAATAGCCATAAAGCGGAGCAGAATGTGCGGCATACCAAAGTAGCCAAGTCCCCATGCTAGGGTAGAACAGATGGTCAGCCAGTTATAGTCGTTTGCTGTGTTGCTGTTGATGTCGTATGTATGGTTGAAAGAGAGGTATCCCGGCAATGCCTTTGCATTTTCGATGACAGCACCCATGCCGCCGGCAGTGGCGATTCCAAATATCACCACCATGATTAGGGCAAACGTCATAATGATACTTTGCATTAAATCCGTTTTACTAGCGGCTAAGAAACCGCCGATACTGGTATAGACAATAATGATAATGGCACTTAAAATCATGCCGGCATGATAGTCCATTCCAAAGAGTGTCTGAAATAGTTTTCCACAAGCGGAAAAACCAGAAGCGGTGTAAGGAATGAAGAAAATGAGAATAATGAGAGCGGAAATTCCCATTAGGAAATGATGCTGGTCATGGTAACGGTTCGAGAAGAAATCTGGAATGGTGATGGAATGATTATGGTGCGAGTAGATTCGCAGCCGTTTTGCAACAAAAAGCCAGTTGAGATAAGTTCCGACTGCCAGTCCGATGACTGTCCAGCCGACATCTGCAAAACCGGTCAGCAGTGCCAGCCCCGGCAATCCCATGAGCAGATAGCTGCTCATGTCAGAGGCCTCTGCACTCATAGCAGTAACAATCGGCCCGAGTTTTCTGCCGCCTAAATAAAAATCACTGGTGTCTTTGTTCTTTTTTGATGCAAGGATGCCGATGGTTACCATCACAATCATATAGACAATGATGGTAATCAGCATACAGATGAGATTTGATTTCATGGGTCATACTCCTTTTATTTTCCAATTTTATACCAGACTCTATTGCAAAATTGTAGATTTTGCAATACCGGCAATTCATTGCCGGTGGTGGCTTTGCCATCAAGAGCCGCTGTTCATACTGTCTTTGCAGCTGCATGCGCTTATTTTTGATTTTCCTTTTTCCAAGTCAGGAACTCTTCATAAGTGCCCTGCCGGTCAAGACATCCGTCCGGTGTAATTTCAATGATTCGGTTTGCAACAGTCTGTAAAATCTCGTGGTCGTGAGAGGAAAGTATGACGACACCCTTGAATGCTGTTAAGCCATTATTCACAGCAGTAATACTTTCCAGATCCAAATGGTTGGTTGGTCGGTCTAAGAGCAGAACATTGGAGTGATATAGCATCATACGGGAGAACATACAGCGTACCTTTTCACCGCCGGACAGCACGTTGACCGGTTTATAGATGTCATCACCAGAGAAGAGCATTCTGCCGAGGAACCCACGTAAATAGGTTTCGGTTTCGTCTGTTTTAGAATATTGTCGAATCCAGTCCAAAATAGAAAGAGGACAGTCATTAAAATAGGCGGAGTTGTCCACCGGAAAATAGGAGGTAGAGGTAGAAACGCCCCATTTAAAGGTGCCTTCGTCCGGCTGTTCCTCTTCCATCAGGATTTTGAATAGCATGGTAATGGCTTGTTCACTTTCGCCAATGAGTGCGACTTTGTCGGTACGGCTGAGGGTAAAGCTGACATTGTTGAGCAGCTTCACGCCGTCCACGGTTTTGGAAATGCCATTGACTTGCAGGACTTCTTTTCCCAATTCCCGTTCCATATCAAAGCCAATGAACGGATAACGTCTGCTGGAGGCAGGCAATTGTTCTACAGAGAGATTTTCCAAAAGTTTCCGTCTGGAGGTTGCCTGACGGGATTTGGACTTGTTGGCAGAAAAGCGTTCAATAAAGGTTTTGAGTTCTTTGATTTTTTCTTCGGTTTTCTTGTTTTGCTGTCGAATCATCCGCTGCATCATCTGACTGGATTCATACCAGAATTCGTAGTTACCAACATACATCTTAATTTGTGTATAGTCGATGTCTACGATATGGGTACAGACGTTGTTTAGGAAGTGACGGTCATGGGAGACAACAATAACAGTGCCAAAATATTCGGATAAAAAGTCTTCCAGCCAAGTGATGGCATCAATATCCAGATGGTTAGTCGGTTCGTCCATGAGGATGATATCTGGATTACCGAAGAGAGCCTGTGCGAGCAGAATTTTCACTTTTTCATTGCCGGATCGTTCGCCCATGGTCTGGTAGAGCAAGTCTTCTGACAAGCCCAGACCTTGCAGCAGTTTGGAAACATCCGATTCTGCTTCCCAGCCATTCAGTTCAGCAAACTCCGCTTCCAGTTCAGCGGCATGGTTGCCGTCTTCTTCGGAGAAGTCTGGTTTTGCATAGAGGGCATCCTTTTCCTGCATGATGGCATAGAGCCGTTCGTTGCCCATGATGACGGTATCGAGCACCGTATAGGCATCATAGGCGAAGTGATCCTGTTTGAGGACGCTCATGCGAAGTTCTTTCGGGATGGTCACTTCACCAGTGGTAGGCGGCAGCGTGCCGCACAGGATTTTAAGAAATGTAGATTTTCCGGCACCATTTGCACCGATGACGCCATAGCAGTTTCCGGCGTTGAATTGCAGATTGACATTTTTGAAGAGGGTGTCACCGCCGAATTGGAGGCTGACGTTGGATACAGTAATCATGTAAGCTCCTTTCAAATTACAAAATCAATACCAATAGTATACCATACTAAAGTGGAAAATGCAAGCAAATATGATGTTTTTCCGATTTCTCATTTGCTGAATGGCGTATAAATTGGTTTGGTAGGACGCATATTAAAAAGTGCGTGCAGGCAGAGAATGAAAAGATCACCACTTGACTTTCAGTGATTTTACGGAAGATTTTCACGTAATTTCCATAAACATATGGGAAAATAAAACCATAGAAACAAATTCCCCCTTTTCAATAGAAAGGAAGATTACATATGATTGGCAAGGAACAAAATCGAGCATGGGCAATGACAATGGCAGTCGCAGCGGTCTTACTTTGCAGTGGATGCACAGAAAATGCAGCCACAAGTACGGCACAAACGGCAATTACAGACACTACAGCCGTGGCAACAGAATCAGAAAAAGTGGAAGAGACCAGCAATATCGCTGTCACCCATCTCTCCAGCAGCAATCAACGAGTCGATTACGATGAAGACGATGTCACCGGTACATATGATACCTTTGATGCAGAGATTCAGTTGAACGGCAGTACTGCGGAGGTTACTGGCAGTTCAGAGACAGTACAGGTTACAGATCATTTGGTTACCATTCAGAAAGGCGGTACCTATCGGATTTCTGGCACATGGGAAAACGGACAGTTGTGTGTAACGGGAAGTGAAAAGGTAAAGCTGTATCTGGATGGGGTTTCCATTACGAATCCAGACGGAGCTGCAATTCTCTGTGAGAATGAAAAGCGTACCATTCTTTCTCTGGCAGAGGGAACAGAAAATACTTTTTCGGACGGGACTGCTGCCGCTGCTACAGCAGAACCAGCAGCCATCTATACAGAAGATAAACTGACGATCAACGGCACTGGTACGCTGGTGGTCAACGGTGTAGCAGCAAACGGAATTGTTTGCCGGAATGATTTGAAAATAACAGGCGGTACGATTCAGATTCAGGCGGCGAACAATGGCATCAAAGGAAAGGACAGCATTGGCATTTGCGGCGGAGAGATTACCGTTACAGCTGGAAATGACGGGTTAAAGGCAACAGAGGCAGATGACACAGAACGGGGCTGGATTGCAGTCAGTGGCGGTGTGGTTACGATTGCCGCAGAAGGAGACGGTGTACAAGCAGAGACAGACTGTTGGATAGATGGCGGCGAACTGCATATCACAACAACGGGGGAAGTGGCATCGAATCATACAGAAGAAATGCCGTTCGGCGGACGGGATGACTGGCAAATGCCGAATGGCGGTAGACCAGACCAAAATGCCCCTATGCAGCAGGAACAGGAAAATGACAATAGTACAGTCAATCCGGCAGTTTATCAAATGCAGGCATTTTTAATGGATACGAATACGGATACAACGGAAACAACAAATACGCAGACAACAGAGGAAAGCAGCAGCAAAGGAATCAAAACCGGAAATGATTTCACGATAACCGGCGGCACGGTACAGATTGCTTCTACGGATCATTGCCTGCACAGCACTGGGACATTGACTTGCAGTGGCGGTACACTGGAATTGCAGTCCGCTCAGGCAAAGGGCATCAGCAGTCATGGAGATTTACAGATTACAGATGGTGCGATTACCATTATACAGGCAACAGAAGGCATGGAATCTAAGGCAGAAATGACCATCAGTGGCGGTGAGATTTGCATTTTACAGGCAACTGATGACGGATTGAATGCTGGCGGCGGTAATTCGATGGAAATGGGCTTCCCAATGCAGGAAAATGCGGACAGTACAACAAATACAGAGGATATTGTGGAAAATCATAACATTACGATTTCCGGCGGAACGATTTATATTTGTGCCGATGGAGACGGCATTGACTCCAATGGCAGCATTGTGATGACGGGAGGCACGGTGTTTGTATCAGGTCCAATCAGTGGTGGAGATGGTGCATTGGATTTTGAAACCGATATGACAATGTCTGGCGGCTCGATTTTGGCACTTTCCAGCCGTGGCATGATGGAATATCCCTCTACACAGCACTATTGCACAACAGAAGTATCGGCACAGGCAGGCGATTTGATTGCCGTTTGTGATGCAGATGGGAATGTGTTAATGGGTATGCAGACCACAAAAAATGTTTCTGATGTGGTATACTATGGGGAACAGATGGAAAATTGTCAGTTGGTGATTGGTGGCACGTATCAGGGAACGCTGTCTGAAGCGTGTACTGCGGTAGACGGAACGGTTTCCGGTGGAACGACAGTAGAATTTGACTTGACGGATGGAACGGAACAAGGCAGTTTCTCACAGGGACAGTTTGGAAATGGCGGTGGAATGCGTCCAGATGGCGGACAGCAGCCAGATTTTGCAGAAGGCGAGATGCCAGAGCCACCACAGGGTGAATTCGGCAGCCAAAATGGTGCAATGCCGGAACAGTCGGTAGATGCCACGGAAATTCATTTTTAAATGACGGCTTCCATTCTACGCTACAGGTAGTTGCAGTATAGGCAGACAGCACAGCCAATCTGCCGAATAATTCAGACAAGTTTTTCAAAAAATCCGAAAATGGATTTTTGTGCGGTAGAGCTGCCGATGATCCCATTTTAAATATGGTTTCTTTTTCTTTTCTATATAACATAAAAACAGACTGTCATGAATGTGGCAGTCTGTTTTTTGTGTTTAGTCGAATTGCATACATACGGTAAGTGCTGCAATATGCATTACATAAAAGTTTCCACAAAAAATCTTGACTTTTTGTCAGTATCGTGGTAAACTAAAAATAAATGAATGGTACTGCGAAAAAAAGATGCAGTACGAGAAAATAATTGTTTGATACAAACAGAAAATGAGAAAGGAATGGTATCGTTTATGAAAAAGAAAGGAATCGCTTTGCTCAGTGCTGCGGTATTGGCAGTGACTGGTGTAGGTTCTGTCTCCTCTGCGTGGGGTATGGTAGAGGCAGCAGACAGCACAAGCAAATACAATTATGCGGAAGCCTTGCAAAAGTCTATGTTTTTCTATGAAGTACAGCAGTGCGGAGAATTACCGGATTGGAATGAAGTCAGCTGGCGAGATGACTGCATGACCAATGATTATGTGCCGGGTGGATGGTTCGATGCCGGAGATCATATTAAGTTTGCACTGACCAATGCTTATACTGCAACAGTAATGGCATGGGGTGTCATAGAATATCGGGATGCTGTGAAAAATGCCGGACTGTATGATTTATATTTGAACAACCTGCAATGGGGTCTGGACTACGTTGCCGGCTGTGATAAAGGTGATAAGATCATTGGTACCATTGCGGATGATGCGTTTGACCATGTATGGTGGGGCAGTGCCGAAGTATATATGAGAAAATTCATCTTAAAGGGCGGATCAGACCCACGGCCTTATGATGAGATTACCTGTACTTCTACCGTTGCACAGATGGCATCTGCAATGGCTGCTGGGTACCTTGTGTTTAAAGAAGAAAAACCAGAACTGGCAGAAAGTTATCTTGCACATGCAGAAAGTCTCTTCCAATTGGCAGACAAGACCAGAAGCAATGAGGTGCAGGGTGTGCAAGGCGGCGGCAATTATTATAAGGCATCGGATTTCTATGATGACCTGTTCTATGCTGCAAACTGGATGTATATGGCAACTGGAGAGCAGAAATATCTGGACCTCTGTGAAAGCGATTATATTCCGCAATTTGCAACAGAAAGTCAGTCCACAGAACGCAAATATACATGGGGCTTCTGCTGGGATGATGCTTCTCAGGCGGCTTCGCTTCTTTATGCAATTAATACAGGCAAAGATGAGTGGAAACAGCAGGTGTATAAGCATTTGGAATATTGGACAACCGGATACGGCGGTAAACAGGTACAGTATACGCCAGACGGTTTGGCATGGCTGTTCCAGTGGGGTTCTTTGCGGCATGCAACCACAACAGCGTTCCTTGCACTGCTTTCCGCAGATACCATTTTTGCAGATGATGCAGCACTCAGTGAGAAGTATGATACTTGGGCAAAGTCGCAGATGGACTATTGTTTCGGTGACAACGATCTTGGTATGAGTTATGTGCTTGGAATGGGAGAAAAGAATCCAAATTCGTTCCACCACAGAACGGCAAGCGGCATTCATGATGACCACTGGAATGAACTTGGAAAAGTAGATGAAAACGGCGATCCGGTGAAAGATCCGCAGTGGCAGACAGAATATGCCCATGTTCTCTATGGAGCATTGGAAGGCGGCCCGAATCAGGACGGTACCTTTACAGATCGAGTAGAATCCTATCAGAATACAGAAGTTGCCATTGATTACAATGCAGGCTTTACGGCTGCACTTTGTGCGATGATTGATGATTACGGTGGTGAACCGCTTGCTGATTTCCCACCGACAGAAACACCGAAGTGGGCAGAATTTCTTGTAAAGGCTTCCATTAACCAGCAGGCAGGCAGTTTTACAGAAATCAAAGCCTATGCAATGAATCATTCTGCATGGCCGGCAAGAGTCATTGAAGACCTGTCCTATAATTATTATTTTGATATTTCGGAGTTGGTGGATGCAGGTTATTCCATCAGTGATGTAAAGGTACAAAAGGGAACCGACCAGCATGCAGGAGATGAAGGTGCGGCAACTGTTTCCGATCCGATTCTGTATAAAGACAACATTTATTATGTCAAGATTACATTTGGTGATGGTCGGGTTGTCATGCCGACTGGGCAGTCAGAGCATCGTTCGGAATTGCAGTTCCGAATCGGTATTGCAGATACCATTCAAAATGTGTGGGATCCTTCCAATGATTATTCTTTCCAAAACCTTGTACAGGGCGGAGAGGATGCCATGATTGAAACACCCTATATCACCATGTATGATGGAGATACTCTGATTTGGGGTGTTG
>JAUNJC010000051.1 GCA_030523195.1 Oscillospiraceae bacterium | reverse complement strand
TTTTCCAGTCTGCCAACTTTATCATTTCCTTGGCATGCGACCAGTTTTTCTGATCCTAATACCCGATTCTTACAGCGACTGGATCAGGATGCGATCCTGACAGCATATGTACTGTGGTTCTTCACTTGCCATGGGCTCTCACCCTCCTCACTGGAAAAATATCTGCATTTTAAAAGACCGATTGTCTTAACCCTTAAAATGCATTCCGAAAGCTGATAAGAACAATTCCTGTTTAAGATCTCCTTTTGAAGTATCTCTTTTGGTCTTTGTTCTCTTTCCCTTTCCTTGATTATATAATACCACATCTTTTGTGATTTGTCAATAGTTTTTGCCCCATTTTTGTTTAATTAAGTGTGAAATATGCTTAATAATGTAAAAAAGCCTTTTCACTTTATATTTTTTTGCGATTGCTTTATTTTTTTCTGTTTGCGAACATCTTATTTTGATTTTCAAAGTCAATAATTATATTTCTGTATGTAAAAGACGTGATATCCTTGTGTTATTTGTACAAAAAAGCACTGCCAACTGTTTTGATACAGCTGACAGTGCTTCTATTTCTATCTATTATGATTCTGCTTCGTGACTACGGTGCATATTGACATTTTCAATATTCGCAAACCGATTCAAATTCTCTTCAATGCTTCGATCATCTGCTTGTCCAATCAGCTTATCCCGATTTTTCTTTGTCATTTCTGGTTCAATATGCCGGCTTGGCCCGCCAACACATCCGCCAACACATGCCATACCTTCTACAAAATCTGCTGGCAACCTTCCTACCTTCATAAGCAGCAATGCTTTCTTGCATTCCTCTGCACCATTGCACTTATGTACTTTGATTTCCTCTGTAAAACCTTGTTCTTTCATACCTTCCAGAACCGCTGCGGTTACCCCACCGCTATCCCCAAATCGCTTTCCAAAGATGCTGCCATCCTGCTGCTCATTTGGTTCTGGCTTCAGCGTTACACCTTTTGCACGAATAATTGCACGAATTTCACCAAACGTCAGCACATAATCCGCATTTCCTTCCAAACGCTGTTCCAATACCTCACTTTTCTTAGCAACACAAGGTCCAATAAAGACTGTAATAGTTCCCGGATGCTCCGCTTTCAGTTTCCGAGATACGGCACACATCGGAGAAACTGTAGTAGAAACATTTTCTTTCAGCATTGGATAATGTTTTTCAATCATATTTACAAATGCCGGACAGCAGGAAGTAGTTTTCTTTTTCCCCTCCTGATATGCTTCTGCCCACTCTGCTGCTTCTGCATTGGCAGTCATATCTGCTCCCAATGCCACCTCTACTAAATCTGCAAATCCAACCTGTTTCAATGCTTTTCTCCAGCTTGCAATGGTAATCCCCTCACCAAACTGTCCTTCTGCACTGGGAGCAATCATCGCAACAACTCGCTTTCCTGCAACCAAATCCTTTACAACGTCCACCAAAAACGCCTTTGAACTAATTGCACCAAATGGACAACTATGAATACAATGCCCACATTCAATACATTTACTCTCATCAATACGGCAAACACCATATTCATCCATTGTCATAGCATTCACTGGACAGCTCCGTTTACAGGGACGAATCAAGTCTGCAATGGCATTATAGGGGCAGGCTTTTGCACATTTTCCACATTCTTTACAAAGAGATGGGTTAATATGTGCTCTGGTACGTCCAATG
This sequence comes from Oscillospiraceae bacterium, assembly GCA_030523195.1. GTDB lineage: Bacteria > Bacillota > Clostridia > Oscillospirales > Ruminococcaceae > Ruminococcus_C. Next base: position 12,871 of record JAUNJC010000051.1, on the reverse strand, counting down.
TCAATGGCACCAAATCGGCAGGACTGCTGACACGCCTTTCCCATACATTTCTGACAGTTATCCGTTACTACATACCGAGAAATCGGACACTCCTCACAGGCAGCCCGAACGACTTGTACAACTAGATTATTAGGAGCACCCTCTACATTTTTACCTTCTGCCAACCGTACACGCTGCCGCACAATTTCCCGTTCTTTATAGACGCAACAACGATATTTTGCAGTTGGCCCCGGCATCAGCCGCAACGGCAGTTCTTCTTTTTCCTCTTCAAATTTTCCGGAAAAAACCAGCCTCGCAACTTCCTCCAAAATTTCATGTTTTATTTTAACAATCGTCGCATCATTTGTAGCCATGTCTTAACTCCTCTTGCTTTCAACGCTTTTTATCCATCCGATCCATCCTCATGATTTCTAGTCAAAATACACAAAGATGCTATACATACAGTATACCTGTTTTTACGGCATTTGTCAAGCAAAGAACTCTATGCAAACCTAAAAAAGTCATATTATTTTTTAGCAAAAATGGCTGTACATTGTTTCCTGCACAGCCATTTTTCTATCATTTTTGTATTTTTTTGCATTGATATCCAGCCCATTGATTCTGCATAAATGGTTTCTGCTCCCCTTTGGCATGAATTTCTCCTGTCCAACCATTCAGAGAAACCTGTTGTGTATACTGCAACAGACTACATGCTGCGTGCACCCCTGTCAACACGGGAAATGATACATTTGAACTGATCAATGCAATGACCTCTTCATAGGTTCGTTCTTCTTCAATGATAAGTCCTTTTAGCGGCAGCAATAATAATTCTTTTGAAAGATGCTCTGCCACTAAAATTTTCCCTTCCACTTGTTTTGCCTCCCACTTTTCTTCGGCATGACAAATCATCACATTTCCTTTTACCTTGCCCGGCATGCAAGGTCTTCCCTGTGTTTTCCCATTACCGCTTGGAAAAACAATTTGCGTCAATTTTTCTTCTTTTTGCCCAATGCATTTTTCCTGTAAAACCATTTCCGTATAATTGGGCAGCTTTTGATACCATTCATAAGACGCTTTTCTTTGTCTTATCTTTTCTGTATCCAACCGTATAGACGGATCTTCCATAAAAGCTTGTACTTCTTTCAATGTTAGATAATGCACATCTTCTGCACTGGAGAAACAACCCGCTTCCTCCATCCATTCTCCTACTGCTTGAAACAACGTTTTAAATAAAGTTACCAGCTGATCTTGCTGTTTTAAAAACTGCTTACGATAGTTCTCTGATTTCTGTGCCAATGCAATTCGCTTTTTTAGTTGTTTTCCAGCATTCGATGGAACGGGCAACATCCCTACTGCATATTGATAACATGCACTGGACGAACTGTTCCGATCTGTTTTCTGTAATTTTTTTTTCAAATGCTGAATGACAACCCGACTATTTAAAACACTCAATAGCGTATAATGCCAACAGGCAATCATAGTATTCTGCAACATGCGATAACATTTATTCAATTCTGCAAGTGACATTCCAAAAAAATTATAAGATTGATATGTTTCAATTTTCTGCTCTAATAATTGCAGCTTCTCCTGAACAATTTTAAAGTCTGATTGCCTCATTCGATTACTAATAAAACTAACATATTGACGAACCCCCCAAGAACGTAACCCATCTTTATCATGCAACAATGCATAAACATTTTTAAAACTTTGCCGTCGATGAAAAGTTGGAAAACAATGCAGCAACGCATTCCAATGCTCTACACAAAAATAAATTCTGCCATTGATATAAATTACAATGTCTTCTGTCATCTCCGGTACTTCATACGCTCCTTTAAATATATGCAAAGTTCGTTTAAAGAAGCTATGAATCACATGGTTATACATATTTTGCATATAGCTTGCCATTAATGGGGTACAAGTGGTTGGATAAAGGGTGCTCAACACGCTGCGGCTATCGAATAAAATACCCTCACATGGTGGATTCATTATACGCCTTGCCGTAATGGCAAATAACTGCTGTGTTTCAGATTCAACAAAAACAGAAACTTGCAGCTGCATATCAAACTGTGATTTTACAATTTGTACAGCTTGCTCTATTTGCCACAACAAAAACGGCTCTAACGTTTTTTGTCCATCTGATAAATGATAGTACAAAATATGATCAGAATCATGATAGCAAATTTGCATGGTAGGGGTATCCTGCCAGATCAAATCTGCATTCCATCCACACCCCATTTGAATATGGGTTTCATTTAGAATGCCATCCGAACTATTTCCGTTAATAACACCGAATTTTGTAAATATTTTAATTTCTTGTATGATAATATGAAAACTAATCTGTTCTGATGTAATAGCCTCTGCTTTCATAATTTGCTGTCGATAGGTATCCCGTTTCTGCAATAGACGTTCTACGCAGCGATAAAGCGCATACTTTTTAATATTTGTACAAACTGGTAATGTAATTTCTGGTACAGGCATTCTACCAACTTTATCTGTTTTTCCATTTTTAATGGTTGCTGTCATTCGGACGTGAAATTGCAGAACATCTTGAAAATGCATTGCAAAATAAGCGTCCAGTTCCTCTGGTTCATATTGTTCTGTTATGCAAAAAAATCGTGGAACACGCAGACCACATTCATGCAAACGAAATAAGATAGATGCTTCCGCACCGGGATCATAGAGCGTATAGTTTACAAAATCAATAATCAAATTGTTCTCTCACTCCTATATTATGAAATAAGCGATTTCCATTCTATCATTTTCGTTCTTTTTATCATTATACCACAATTTTATTTCCGCTTTTACCCCACATTTATAAACATTCTATATCCGTTCCTGATATCTTGAATTACTATACAATTCCTCTCAACCAAAAATAAATAGGGCACACTTTATTCAAAAGTGTGCCCTATTTATTTCATTTCACATTAATTATATCATTTTTCTGTTTTTCTGATTTAGCTCTTCCGCAGTAAAAACTTTGTAAGACCAATCAAATCCAGCAAAGAGAACTCGCCATCTTCATTCCAGTCTGCAACTGCTACATCCAACTCTACATGGACATCCAGCAGATACCGTCTCATCAATATTGGATCTACAACATTGAGTACACCATTGTTGTCCATATCTCCAACAGTCACATCCGGTTCAGTTGGATTAGTCGGATCTGTCGGGTCGGTTGGTTTTACTGTGCTTGTATAATTCTTCCAATCAGGAAGTTCACTCAACGTGATACAATAGTCACTCTGATACATTTCTTTCAGCGTTTCCGGATCATTATTATTCGTACCAGAGAGGAAGTTATCCGAACCATTGTCATACCAGATACAGAAATAGAGCCAATTTGCCTGTTCTACCATGATATTATCCAAACTCGGAACGGTATCATTTTCCGGCATGGAAACTAGCTTCTTTCCATTTGTCAAATCTACCAGTGTATAGAATGTACCGGAAATCGCATCCTCATTTGGACCACTGCCGCTTGGCTTACCATCATGACGGTTATAAATACAATTATACTTATCATAACCAACAATGTCTACCCATTCATCTCCCGGATACCATGATGGGGAAGTGGAATAATCGTAGCTATTGTACTCCCAAATCAAATTGTGGATACCATATTTTTCAGTTAATGTAGTATGCAGCAATTGCCACAGCTGTTTATAAACCTCTGCACCAGCCTTGCCCCACCAGAACCAAGAACCGGAACCATCCAAATTAGAGTTTCCCTCTGCCTCATGCAGCGGACGGAAAATAATTGGTACGCCTGCATCCTGCACCAATGCCAACTGTTCTGCCAAATCTGCAATGGCAAGCTGAAAATACTCATATTCCTTTGTACCTTCTACCACTGCCTGTGACGTATCAAAATCCGTTTCATCCGGCTTATAGGTACAATCCTGCCAGCCTACTGCATCACCAAGTGTATAATCTGAAAATTTCTTCGGCACATTGATATGCCAGCAAACAGTTGGGATACCGTTGCGTTCGGTTCCCCATTCAATAATTCGCTCTGTTGTCCCATCATCCCAACCATAAAGTGGGTTATAGTTCATATAGTCAAATCCACGGATTGCCGGATAATCGCCAAAATTTTTCTTAATCCATTCAAATTCGGTCTCATATCCCTGCAAATCTTCGCCGCTGTAACCATTTGGACTATCTTCTGTATGTCCACCGCCATAGATTTCCTGCTGTCCAGAAAGCATATGTTCTCCGTAGACATCACACAGATAATTCATCAAGCCCTGTGTCTCCTTGGTAGCATCTGCATCGCTCAGAGTCGGCTGCACGTTCAGTTCCGGCAGCTCTGCCTTCTTTACCGTGATGGTATCATATGCACCATAGCCATACTTTGGCAGCAGCTGAATGGTATTTGTTCCCTTTTTCAGTCTGTGAATACCAAAGCTGAAATCCGTCCAGGTATTTGCATACGGCATTTTCATCATATATTCCGAGCCATTGATGGCAATAGTTTGCTCACGCCCATCTTCACCCAAAATCTGCACACAACGAGTCGTAAATTCATACATCCCATCTTCTGGTGCTTCCACTTCAAAGGAAATGGTTTCATTCGTCAAATATGCAAACCCTTCACCAGAATATCCCGGAAATTCATCTGCATAGATGGATGTCCAAAGGGTTGCACCCTCTAGTTCCTCACATTCTGCATGAAAAATTACATTGCTCTCTGCTTCTGCCAATGCCAAATAAGAGACTGGCAAAGAAGCAGCCATTCCCATTGTCAAAACACCGCTGACTGCCAATGCAGCTGCTTTTTGCATAATGGATTTCATTTTTAATTCCTCCTTTAAAACAATACTCTCCCCGCACCAATACACGGAAAACACGTCTCCATATTGTTATTAGTATACTACATTTTGAAAGAAAAGTCAATTTCATTGTCCAATTTTCTACAAACTGCACAGTTTCAAAAAGAATTTTTATATAAATTAACCATACACTTTAAAGTGTCATTTGCCCAACATCCGGCAATTCCTTTGCCAACGCACCAGCAGCTGGCAACGTCTTTGCCCGATAGCGTTTCCACTCGGCAGCCTGCTCCGGTGTAACCAACTCCGCTGAAAGGACGATCTGCTTTGCCTTGAGCGTCATGACCTGCACACCTTGTGTATTTCTGGATGATTTGGCAGCAATGGCTTCTGTATGAAACAACAATGCCCGATTTCCATTGGAACGCAGCATCACTTCCTGCTCCTCCGGCAATGACAAAACAGTAACAAGCGGTGATTTATCGCTATAGGCATTTGCCAGCTTTTTCCGATTTGTTTTTGTTGCATAGGATTGCAGCGGTACTTTTGCGGCTTTACCATTTTCATAGATAAATAGTACCATACCGCTGTAATCACTGGTCAGCAACATGGAAACGACATATTCTCCCTCTTCAAGCCCTAACTTTGCCGGAATATAATCGCCCATCACACTCGCCTTACAATCATCAAATACACTTGCTTTGGTCTTATAAACCTGCTGCTGGTTGGTAAAGAACAGAAGTTCCGAGCGGTTCGTGGTTTCCCAATGTCCAACAATCCGATCCTCTTCTTTTAATTTTTGTTCTGCATTCATCCGCAGAGAAGCCGGTGTAATCTTTTTAAAATAACCACTCTCTGACAAAAACAAATGCACTGGATAATCCGGAATCTCTTCTTCTGAATTGGATTCTGCCTGTAGATCTGCCGTACAGAAGAGTGTTTTTCTTGGCTGTCCATATTTTTTAGCTGTTTCTTTCAGTTCTTTTGCAATGACAGCACGAATTTTTTTCGGACTTTCCAATGTCAACTGCATTTCTGCAATATCCTTTCGCAGCTGCTCAATCTCCTGTGTACGACGTAAAATATACTCCCGATTCAAATGCCGCAGCTTAATTTCTGCTACATATTCTGCCTGTATTTCGTCAATGGAAAAGCCTTGCATCAGATTGGGGACAACGTTTTGTTCCTCCTTGGTTTCCCGTACAATGCGAATAGCTTTGTCAATATCCAATAAAATTTGTTCAAGACCTTCCAGCAAATGCAATTTTTCCTGTTTCCGTTTCAGATCATAGACCAGCCGCCGCTTGACACATTTCTCCCGAAAGGCAATCCATTCTTCCAGAATTTCCTTGACGCCCATCACCCTTGGTTTACCATGAATCAAAATATTAAAATTACAGGAATAGCTATCCTGTAAAGGTGTCAAACGGAATAGTTTTTGCATCACTTTTTCTGGATCGGCTCCACGCTTCAAGTCAATGGCAATCTTCAACCCAGATAAGTCTGTTTCATCTCGCACATAAGAAACCTCCCGCAGTTTTCCCTGTTTGATCCCATCCACAATTTTATCCATAATGGCTTCAATGGTAGTGCTGTATGGGATTTCTGTTACCTCAATACAACCGCCTGCCTTATCATAGTTCCACTTTGCCCGTACCTTGACGCTGCCCCTGCCTGTTTCACAGATTTTGCGAAATTCCATTTCGTTCTGTATCAAATAACCACCGCCCGGAAAGTCTGGACCTTGCAGCGTTGACACAACATCATGATTGGGATCTTTCAATAAAGCAATGGTCGTCTCACAAACCTCTGCCAAATTAAACGGACAGACATTACTTGCCATCGAGACAGCAATTCCCACATTAGCATTCACCAAAACAGATGGAAAGGTAGTCGGAAACAAAGATGGTTCCATCATGGTATTATCATAATTGGGTACAAAGTCAACCGTTTCTTTATCAATGTCACGAAACAACTCATTGCAGATTGGTTCCAGTTTGACTTCCGTATATCGACTGGCAGCATATGCCATATCACGAGAATACGCTTTTCCGAAATTTCCTTTTGAGTCTACATAAGGGTGCAGCAATGCCTCATTGCCTCTTGCCAGACGTACCATCGTTTCATAAATTGCACCATCTCCATGTGGATTTAACCGCATGGTCTGCCCAACCACATTGGCAGATTTGGTACGTGCACCATTCAACAAACCCATTTTATACATGGTATACAACAGTTTCCGGTGAGACGGCTTAAATCCATCAATTTCCGGCAAAGCTCTGGAAATGATCACGCTCATGGCATAGGGCATATAATTTTTTTCCAATGTTTCCGTAATCCGCTCTTCCTCTACCACACCTGCTCGTTCAATATAGGCATTGGGAATCGGATTGATTTTTGGTGTTGTAGTCGTTTTTTTTATTTCCAAATCAGCAGCTCCTCTTTCTAAAAAATAGTTTCATAGTAAAATTGCAAAAATCATTTTTATTCTTAGGGAAAACAAGTTTAACATCTGCCAGTGACGGTAATGCCTCAGTTTATTTGTTTCAGTTTTACCGCTGCCCAGCCTTCTTTTTCCCGACAATCTGTCACAACAAAGCCCTGTGCTTCCATCGCTGCAATGACTTCCTCTTTCCGCTCCACAATGATACCAGAAATAATCAGTGTTCCTGTTTTCTTCAAAAATTGTAAAAACAGCGGTGCCATTGCTTTCAAAACATCTGCCACAATATTAGCAGTAATCAGATCATAGCCGCTTCCAATCTCTTCCCTTAATGCTGCATCCGTAATCACATTTCCGCACCGAACGGTATAACGTTCTTCTGGAAGATGATTTTGTGCTGCATTCTTCTTTGCAATCCGCACCGCATTTTCTTCAATATCTACCGCAAAGACATCTTTTGCACCCAATAGCATTCCACCAATAAATAAAATACCACTTCCACAGCCCATATCCAACATCTTACAGTTTTCTGTTATCTCCTGCTCCATCAGTTCCAAACAAAGCCGTGTCGTATGATGCTGTCCGGTACCAAAACTGCTCTCTGGATCAATTTCCAGTACAGTTCTACCTTGCTCCGGTTTCTCCTGCTCCCAGCTTGGACGAATATACAGCTTTTCTCCAACCGGAAACGGCTTGAAATACTGTTTCCAGTTATTTGCCCAATCTTCTTCCTTTACACCAGTCAACACCGCTTCCAGCCGTCCATACTGCTGTGCCGCATCTGCTGCTTTCATATTTCGCAGCAAATCCTGTACCATTCGCAGGGTTTCTGCTCCCTGTGTATCCTCTGGCAAATAAATCGTTACACAGCTTTCACAATGAGAAAGCCCCATCAAATCCTCATCAATATAATCCCATTTGCCATCCTTATTTTGCAAAAACTCGTTGAAATCTTCCGCATCCTGAATAGAAAAGCCACGAATGCCCAAGTCCATCAAATTGCTGCAAAGCAAATCAATACCAACTGTAGAAGTGTAAATATCTACTTGTGTCCAATTCATGTATTCTGCTCCTTTTTCTCTAAATCCTGTTCCTGTTCTTTCAAAGCACATTTTCTTCTGCGTACATTTTCTTCCTGCACACGTCTGCCATCTGCAATTAACAGCTGCAAAGCAGATTCATCTTGCACTTCCAAGGCAGTGCGATATTCCGCCAGATGTGCAATCAGCAATTCCAGATGATGCAATAGCAGCAGACGATTATCCATAAATAAAGATGCCCACATTTTTTCATCCATCGTTGCAACCCTTGTCATATCCTGAAAACTACCGCCGGAAAAAGAAATAGCATCATCCATGCAGTCATCTTTAACATATGAACTTGATACAATATGTGCAAGCTGAGAAGTATAGGCAATCATATCATCATGCCGATGCGGCGTTGTTAAAACAATTTTCCCAAAACCGATTTCCTTTGCCAGTGCAGAAACTTGATCTACTGCCCCACTATTGGTGCCATAAGTTGGTGTAATAATAAAATTCGCATGATCAAACAGATTGGGAATACTAGCGGCATACCCACTTTTTTCTCTGCCTGCCATGGGATGCGTACCAACATAATATATCCCTGCAATCCGGCAAGCATTCGTAAATTCTAACACCATTTGCCCTTTTAATCCGCACATGTCCATCAGAATCGAACCTTTTTTCAGAAATGGCAACGCCTGTTTGATACAATCCTGTGCAGTCCGGTGATGGAGACAGATAATGCAAATATCATAAATACCGTCTTCCATTTTACCGAAACCGTCAATAACGTTCTCTTCTCTTGCTGTTTGTAAAACAGTTTCGTCTACGTCACAGCCGTATACTTCATGGTTTGTCTTTGCTTTCAAAGCTTTGCAGACAGAACCGCCAATTAAACCCATTCCTACAATTAAAATCTTCATCGCTGATGCCTCCGCTTTTTCAATTGTTTTCATTTTAGCACAGATTGCAGATTTTGTAAAGCGTTATCCAAAGCCATTACCAATAAAAAGTCTTCTGAAAGATAACGCTAGAAAACAATTATCATACCCCCACTCCATCCATCTCATTCTATCTCCAGTGCATATCGCACTTCTTTGACCATTTCATCGTCACTCAAATCATATGGAAAAGGTTCTGTATCTTCCATCGTATTACGCATTAAATCTTGAAATGACCCGCATTCTAAAACAATAAACGGTTTATCCCGAAACAATACCTCATCGACCCTAAAATAATTATTTTTAAATTTAAATATTTTATTTTTAGAAAAATTTGTTTCCTGATTTCTATTACAAATTGATACTATTCTTTGCACATAAGGAAGATGAATTACAACTATTTCTCCACCCTGTTCCCAGATAATCTGTTCTACATACTTTTTACGTTTTTCAAATGCTTCTCTTGTAACTTCTTTATATGTCCACATAAATTCTTCCTCTTTTCCTGCATAAAATGGTTCTGAATAAGATCATATGATTTCTTTATTTGCAAGAATGACAGATCAATCTTGCAAATTCTCACAAGACTTCTCTTGCAATTTGCTAGACAAAATAATAAAAAAGCACCCCCGAAAATTCGAGGGTGCTTGGTGCGGATAAGAGGACTTGAACCTCCACCTCCTTGCGAAGACTAGCACCTGAAGCTAGCGCGTCTGCCGATTCCGCCATATCCGCATATTCAATGCAACTTACAACTAAAAATACAAGATTGGTGCGGATAAGAGGACTTGAACCTCCACCCCCTTGCGAGGACTAGCACCTGAAGCTAGCGCGTCTGCCGATTCCGCCATATCCGCATTTGTATTTTACCTGCTGCATTACCGCTGCAACATAATTTATTATATCACAACTTTTCGCACTTGTCAACCAAAAACTCCATTTTTTTATTTTTTTAATCTCATCAAATCGAATAAAGTTTATTTTTCCAATTTCACAAATAAAAACAAAATAAAATAGATTTAAACAAAACAAACAAAAGATTTCTTTTTCTATGACACCCATTTACAGAAGAAAACATACAATAAAATAAGAGACAGGCACAAAATCATCAGGAGGTGGCAGTCATGCCAAGTGTGTTTCTCAGTCCGTCTACACAGGAATGGAATCCTTATGTCAACGGCGGAAATGAAGAGCTTTATATGAATGAAATTGCTGACAGAATGGAACCCTATCTCCGTTCCAGCGGCATTTCTTTTTCCCGTAATGATCCCAACCGCAATGTCATCGGTGCAATTGCTGACTCGAATGCTGGCAATTATGACGTGCATCTTGCCCTACACAGCAATGCTGCACCGGAAGCACTGGCTGGAAAGCTGCGTGGAATTGATATTTACTATGCTCCCGGCAGCCATTATGGTCAAATTTTGGCAAATATCATTGCTGACCGATTCAAAACCATCTATCCCATTCCAGATAAATGCCGTGCTAGAACAACCACCACACTCGGAGAAGTCACGCAAACCAGAGCCGTAGCAGTGCTTTGCGAAATCGGTTATCATGACAACGAACAGGATGCCAACTGGATTCGCAACCATTTAAACAGCATTGCCATCGTACTGGTACAGTCCCTCTGTGAATATTTTGGTATTCCGTTCATTCCAGCTGGTCCAGTAATGTCCGGAACAGTACAAACAGACGGCAGTGGACTGAATCTACGGGCTTTCCCTTCTACGCAGGGACGAATTCTTGCCAGCATTCCCAACGGAACAGAACTCCCTCTCTATGGAAAGACCGGAGACTGGTATGTCACTGCTTATCAGGGCATGACCGGATATGTCAATGCAAATTATATTGTACTTTCTTAACCAAAAGCGGACTGTCACGAAAACAGTCCGTTTTTGATATATTCTATCCCAATCATTCTGTTGTTTGTGCAGCAGAAACCGTTTCCACTGCTCCCACAACTGGATTTCCTTCTGCATCTAAAACTTGCGGTATTTTTCCCTCTGTTACACATTCTACAGTAACGACGACCTTCTTTGCCTGCTCCATAGATGGTGCATCATACATCGTCTGTACCAGAATATTCTCCATAATTGAACGCAATCCTCTTGCACCGGTTTTCCGCTGAATTGCCTTCGCAGCAATTTCTGTTAGAGCTTCTGGTGTAATTTCCAGTTCCAGATGGTCATATCCAAACAGCTTTTGATACTGTTTCACCAATGCATTTTTCGGTTCGGTCAAAATGCGTACCAATGCCGGTTCATCCAAATCATCCAACGTAGTAATTACCGGAAGCCGTCCAACCAATTCCGGTACTAGACCGAATTTCACTAAATCCTGTGGAATTGCCTGCCGGAAAATATTGTTCAACTCTTCCTTTTTATTGGAAATTGGTGCTCCAAATCCAACAGAAGACGGTGTCATTCGCTTTTGAATAATCTTTTCCAAACCATCAAAGGCACCGCCGCAAATGAAGAGAATATTTTTGGTGTCGATATGAATAAACTCTTGATTCGGATGTTTCCGTCCGCCCTGCGGCGGCACATTGGAAACCGTCCCCTCAATAATCTTCAGCAACGCCTGCTGAACTCCCTCACCGCTAACATCTCTGGTCAGGGAAGTATTCTCAGACTTACGGGAAATTTTATCAATTTCATCAATATAGATAATACCTCGTTCTGCTGCTTCTATATCAAAATCTGCCGCCTGAATCAAGCGGAGCAATACATTTTCCACATCTTCGCCAACATATCCTGCTTCTGTAATTGTAGTGGCATCCGCAATGGCAAATGGCACATCCAGAATTCTTGCCAACGTTTGTGCCAGAAAGGTTTTTCCAACACCCGTCGGTCCCAACAACAGAACATTGCTTTTTTGCAGCTCGACATCCTCACCGTCATCCTGACTCAAAATTCGCTTGTAATGATTATAAACGGCTACACAAAGAGAAATCTTTGCTGCGTCTTGTCCAATAACATACTCATCCAATATCGTCTTCATCTCAGACGGTTTTTTTAGCTGAATCTTTGGAGCATCCTTTTGTGATTTCGCCTTTTTCTTTTTTACCATACTTTGCGGCATAGAAGACCCATAAAGCATCTCATAGCAATAACAAATACAATCATCACAAATATGACTATCTCCAGCAGAAAACATACTAGCTACCTCATGTTCTGCCTTACCGCAAAAGTTACAATATTTTTCTTCTGGCATATTTGTACTCCTTACCGATTTGTCATGACTTTATCAATCAAACCGTATTCCAATGCTTCTTGTGCATACATATAGTTATCCCGTTCTGTATCCTGTGCAATGGTTTCCACTGGCTTTCCTGTATTCGCTGCCAAAATCTCATTCATTCTCTGACGAATCCGTACCAAGTGATCTGACTGAATCTTAATATCCGTACACTGTCCAGACAGACCACCTGAAATCAATGGCTGGTGAATCATGATTTCGCTGTTCGGTAAAGAAATCCGCTTTCCCTTTGTACCAGAAGAAAGCAGAAATGCCCCCATAGAAGCTGCCATTCCAATACAAATAGTAGAAACATCACATTTGATGTACTGCATGGTATCATAAATTGCCATACCAGCTGTAATGGAACCACCTGGGCTGTTAATATACAGGGAGATATCCTTTTCTGCATCCTGACTCTCCAGATACAGCAGCTGTGCCACTACTAAACTGGCAGTCGCATCATTT
>JAUNJC010000050.1:12676-14563 GCA_030523195.1 Oscillospiraceae bacterium | reverse complement strand
CCGCTTTTAGCGGCACTGCAAACAACACCGTTGTTTGCAATAGAGGACAGTATATCACTACTGCTAAATTTTCTAATGAAGCTGTTCAGTTTGCACAGCGACACTTACAACAAAAAATTGTTTTGGTAGATGGAGAAGCTTTGACTGCTCTTATGATAGAATATAATCTTGGTGTTTCTATAGAAACAACATACGAAATAAAGCGTATGGATTATGATTTCTTTAATGAAGATTTCTAATAAAGACCTTTAAAATAAATGACGAGAATTGTCGTTTATTTAATTTTGCATAACAGGAGGTGCAATATGAGAGAAGCTGTGATAGAACGTAATACAAAAGAAACACAAATTCAGGTAAAAGTGATACTGGACGGAAAGGGCGTTGCCGAGATTCACACCGGCATCGGCTTTTTTGACCATATGCTGACTGCTCTTGCTGTGCATAGTGGTATCAGTATGTATATTCAGGTTGCCGGAGATTTACATGTAGACGGGCATCATACCGTAGAAGATACCGGAATTGTATTGGGAAAAGCGATTGGAGAAGCCTTGGGTGATAAGTCTGGCATTACTCGTTATGGAAGTGCCTACATTCCAATGGACGAAGCCCTTGCCTTTTGTAGTTTGGATATCAGCAACCGTCCGTTTCTGGTTTTTCAGGGAACGTTTATTAATGCAATGATCGGACAATATGATACCTGTCTGACAGAAGAATTTTTCCGTGCCTTTGCCTTTCAGGCTGGCATTACCTTGCATATTAACATGATGTATGGTGTAAACGACCATCATAAATGTGAAGCCGCTTTTAAGGCGGTTGCACATGCATTAAAAATTGCCATTGAGCCGACAAAGAATGGGCAAACACTTTCTACGAAAGGGGTTTTATAAATGATTGCCATTGTAGACTATGGTGCAGGCAACATTTTCAGTGTCAAGAATGCACTGGATTATTTAAAATTGGAGAACCAGCTGACGAATGACGCCCATACGATTCAGGCAGCAGATGCCATTATTTTGCCGGGTGTAGGTGCATTTCCTAGTGCAATGCAAATGCTGCGGGAACGGAACTTAGTGGAAGTTCTGCAAACAGAAGCAAAAAAGAAGCCGTTTCTGGGGATTTGTCTTGGGATGCAGCTGATATTGGAAAAAGGTTATGAGTTTGAAGCATGTGATGGCTTAGGACTGATTCCCGGCACAGTAGAAAAAATACCAGCAACCGATTTGATTATTCCGCATATGGGTTGGAACAAACTTGAATATCAAATTGACTGTCCATTGCTGCATAATTTGGGCGAGGAAGCGTATGTGTACTTTGTACACTCCTATCAAGCATTTGTAGCACCACAATATTTGTCTGCTTATGTTACTTACGGCGGACAGATACCAGCAATGGTTTATGATGGAAAGACCGTTTTCGGTGCACAATTTCATCCAGAAAAGAGTGGGGAAACAGGTTTGCAGATTTTACGGAATTTTGGAGGATTGTTGAAATGATTATTTTACCTGCAATTGATATTCAAGATGGAACTTGTGTTCGTTTGGTAAAAGGAGATTTCTCCACTTCTCACAAGGTTGCAGAGGATTACCGGAAAACCGCATCGGATTTTGTGAACGCTGGTGCCGCTTGGATTCACATGGTAGATTTGGATGGTGCCAGAGCCGGAAAGCCGATGAATGCAGATTTATTTTTGGATGTTGCAAAAAATACATCCCTCAAGGTGGAATTGGGCGGCGGCATTCGCAATTTGGATACGGTAGAAACTTATTTGCAGGGTGGAATTTCTCGTGTCATTTTGGGCTCGATTGCCCTAAAAAATCCACAGATGGTCAAAGATGCTGTTGCAGAATATGGGGATCGGATTGCAGTTGGCATTGATGCGAAAAATGG
>JAUNJC010000050.1:0-12666 GCA_030523195.1 Oscillospiraceae bacterium | reverse complement strand
TGCCGTGGAAGGCTGGCTGGACAGTTCTTCTGTGGACTATCTTTCCCTTGCTAGAGAGATGACATCTGTTGGTGTAAAGTATATCATTTACACAGATATTTCCAGAGACGGTACGCTGTCCGGTGTCAATACCGAACAGTTACAGCAGATCCATAATGCAGTTGGGACAAATTGTCATGTGATTGCAAGTGGTGGCGTACATACCATTGCAGATATTCAGGCGTGCAAGCAAATGGGATTGTACGGGACGATTTGCGGAAAATCGCTGTATCAGGGAACGCTGCAATTAGAGGAAGCCATTGCTTGTGCCGGTACACAGCAATAAGAATGGAGGTTGCAGGATATGCTGGCGAAAAGAATTATTCCTTGTTTAGATGTAAGGGATGGAAAAGTTGTAAAAGGTGTTAAATTTGAAGGCGTTCGGGATGTTGGAGATCCAGTTGCGTTGGCACAGGAGTATAATGCACAGGGTGCCGATGAGATTGTATTTTATGATATTACCGCTTCTTATGAAAAAAGAGGCGTGATTCTGGATGTAGTGCGGGAAGCTGCAAAGAAAATTTTCGTACCGCTGACGGTTGGCGGCGGGATTAAGAGCATTGATGATTTTCGAGAAACATTGCGTGCCGGTGCAGACAAAGTTTCTATCAATTCGCAGGCAGTGCAGAATCCGGCTTTGATTCGAGAAGCAGCTGATATTTTTGGCAGTCAATGTGTGTGCATTGGAATAGATGCAAAGAAGATTGCAGAAAATAAATGGACGGTGTATATCAATGGCGGCAGAGTGGATATGCATTTGGATTTGATTGACTGGGTGAAGCAGTGTGAACAGTTAGGAGCAGGTGAAATTTGCCTGAATTCCATTGATGCAGACGGTACAAAAGAAGGCTTTGACCTGCCAATGTTGAAAGCAGTTTGTAGTGCTGTTTCCATTCCAGTGATTGCAAGCGGCGGAGCTGGTAAACTTTCGGATTTTGCAGAAGCATTTCTGGAAACAGGGTGTTCTGCGGCATTGGCAGCGTCTCTGTTCCATTTTGGAGAATTGACAGTACAGGATGTTAAGGAAGACTGCCGAAAGAAAGGCATTTTGATGCGGTGATACAATGCAGATATTTTGTATTCTGATGCTATTTTTGCTCCCCATTATCATGGTGTTTGCGGGTTGGATGATGCAGACACATCCTCCAGAGAACATCAATAATTGGATTGGTTACCGCACAAAACGTTCTATGAAAAATAGGGAAACTTGGAAATTTGCACATGCCTATTGTGGACGACTTTGGAAAATTGATGGCATCGTGATGTTCTGTATTTCTGTTCTGCTTTCTGTGATATTTCTTTTTGTGAAAGTAGAAACAGGTGTCGTTCTAATGGGTGTTGTAATTTGTTTGCAGTCTTTGATTTTGCTTCTTCCTATCTTTTTTACAGAACGAGCCTTGCAGCAACAGTTTGATGAAATTGGAAATCAAAAGAAAGGAGAAAATCCATATGTTAAAAATTGACCCGAATCATTTGGAGCAATATTTTGAAAAGGGTGAGTTGATACCGGCGATTATCTACGAATACAATACAAAAACGGTATTGATGTTAGCCTATATGAATCAGGAGAGCCTGAAAAGGACATTGGAAACCGGATACACATGGTTCTGGAGTCGTTCTCGGCAGGAACTATGGAACAAAGGTGCTACCTCTGGCCATTTGCAGAAGGTAATCAGTATGTACAGCGATTGCGATAACGATACGTTATTGGTTAATGTGGAGCAGACTGGTGTTGCTTGTCATACCGGTTCCTATAGTTGTTTCTTTCGGGAGATGTACAACACAGAAACATAAAGATTTTGTTTGCAGCAGTCACAAAACAGGAACCCTTTGAATAGACTGTAGAGAAGCAGAGTCGTTCTGCTTGGATTATGTTTCCATAGGAGGGGTTTCCATGAGCAAATTTCACCCAATGCCGGACACCTGTCCGGATGCTGTGCCAATCAAAGTCGATCGTGTCTTTGACAGCTGCAGTGATCGAGATTGTCTGTCCAATGTACAAATTTTGTTGGACTGCGGAGAATTGTCGCCAAATGTGACACTGGTGAAAAGCCGTTGTGTCAAAGTCGCTGATATTTGTATGAACATTGAACCAGTTCCATTTAACCGTGGTTTTTTCTCCATTGATTTGACGTATACATTTCGGGTAGAGCTGATGGCATATGAACGTGCCTGCGGCAGTCCAACGTTGTTGACCGGAACAGCATATGCCGGGAAAAATGTGATTCTCTATGGCGGAGAAAGCAGCAGCAAAACATTTTTCAGCAATAAAAAATCACGAAAAAAGGAAGAGGATTGCTGCGAGAGCATCAATTTACCAACTGCTGCAGTACAGGTTGTAGAACCAATTGCATTGGAAACCAGAGTGGGGATGGCTTGTCCGACATCGCCGGAGGGCGGCAGCACAGTGCCAATTCGTACCGTTATCATGACACTGGGATTGTTTTCTGTTGTAGAATTATTCCGACCTGTTACTATTTTAGTGCCGACTTATGAATATACGATTCCCACAAAGGAGTGTCGTGCGGATACCGAATCTCCTTGTGCTGTTTTTGATAAAATTCGATTTCCAGCAGAAGAGTTTTCACCGGGTTCTGTCAATGGCATAGGAGATGCATTTTCTTCTGACTGCGTTTGCGGTGCATCCGATCATACAGAAGAAGAGGAAAAACCGCTGTAACGCAATATTTGTATGATTTGTTTTTGTTGGGCGGCTCGTGAGCCGCCCTTTTTATATGAGGAGAAAGGCATTGAGAAGACAAACCGTCAAAATGCAAAAAAGGCAGATTGTATTTTTTTTATGGAGCATTTTCATTGTCATTGGCATTCTATTTGGTCTGGTGCAGTTAGATCGCTGGATACGTCCAGATGTACTTGCCGTCTGTGCACAGGAGTGTCGTTCTGCTGCCTCTGTGCAGATTGGAGAAAGCGTACACACAGTATTGCAGGAAAATGGAGATACGTATTCTGATTTTGCTGTTTTACTCTATGATACGAATGGCAATGTTACCGCAGTAGAGACGCTGACAACACACATCAATCAAATACAGGCACAGTTATTGACACAAATTAACAAGGACTTGCAGAATGCCAGAGAGGAAACTTTTCCGGTTTCCCTCGGTACTGCAACAGGCGTGTGGTTGTTTGCTGGAAAAGGACCCACCCTTCAGATGAAAATGTTGCCGATTGGGGCAGCAGATGTCAAACTTGTCAGTCAGTTAGAATCGGCAGGCATTAATCAGACCTGTCATACGATTCGAGCGGAGGTGACTGTAACGCTACAGGCAGCCGCTCCTTTTTACCGCACCACTACTACTGCACAATTTTCCTATCTTTTAACAGAAACGATTCTGGTGGGGAAAGTACCAGACTCCTATATAGTATTTGGTGAATAAATCCTGAAAAAATCATGAAAACGGTGGTTCTTTGGAAAGGAATGTGGTATAATAAAGGATAGAATATGCATATGGAGGAAATAAAAATATGGAATTTGCAGAAGCAAAAGAGCGGATTGCAAAGCTTTCCAAAGAATTGAAAACACATAATTACCGCTATTATGTTTTAAATGATCCGTCCGTTTCTGATTTTTCCTATGATGAAATGATGCAGGAACTGCGGCAGCTGGAAGCGGCATTTCCGTCTTTGCAGCTGCCGACCTCTCCGACACAGCGTGTGGGCGGCATGGCTGCAAGTACATTTGAAAAAGTACCGCATACTGTGCAGATGATGAGTTTGCAGGATGTTTTTTCCTATGAAGAAGTTTCTGCTTTTGTTACACGTTGCAAAGAGCAGTTTCCTGCTCCGCAGTTCATTGTAGAACCCAAAATTGATGGATTATCCGTTTCCTTGGAATACACCAATGGGATTTTCACACGAGGTTCTACACGAGGGGATGGATTTGTAGGAGAAGATGTTACCGAAAATCTGAAAACCATTCGTTCCATTCCGCTGCAACTGGAAAATGCACCGTCATTTCTGGAGGTGCGGGGAGAGGTCTATATGCCACGGGAACGATTCTTTTCTTTGACAGCAGAGCAGGAACTGAACGGTGAAACACCTTTTAAGAATCCTCGAAATGCTGCTTCCGGTTCGCTGCGGCAGAAAGATACTGCTATCACCGCAAAACGAGGGCTGGATATTTTGATTTTTAATGTGCAGCAGGTGGATGGTGTCACCCTGACTACACATCGGCAGTCACTGGACTACTTGCGGCAGCTTGGGATGAAAGTGGTTCAGGCGACACAGCCACTGGAAACCTTGCAGCAGGTGCTGGATGCCTTGCAGGCAGTGGGGACAGAACGAGAGCAGTTTTCTTATGACATTGATGGCGTTGTGGTAAAGATCAATGATTTTGCACAACGGGAGGAAATGGGAGCGACTGCAAAAGTGCCAAAGTGGGCAGCAGCATATAAATTTCCACCGGAGGAAAAAGAAACAGAACTGTTGGAGATTCTCAATAGTGTCGGCAGAACAGGTGTGATTACGCCAGTGGCAGTGTTCCAGCCGATTCGTCTTGCTGGAACGGATGTTTCTCGTGCTACGCTGCACAATCAGGATTTTATTACAGAGAAGGGGATTTGCCTAGGAGATACCATTGTGGTGCGGAAAGCTGGTGAGATTATTCCGGAGGTTGTGCGTGCAGCTGTCCATAAACCGGATGCTGTACCGTATCAAATGCCGACCGTCTGTCCAGCTTGTGGGACAGAAGCAGTTAGAGATGCAGAGGAAAGTGCATTACGCTGTCCGAATCCAGATTGTCCGGCACAATTGCTCAAGAGAATGATTCATTTTGCTTCCAAAGATGCCATGAATATTGAGGGACTGGGACCGCAGAACATCATTGCATTGCAAAATGCTGGATATTTGCATTCTGTGGCAGATCTATATATTCTGCAAAAGGAAGATTTGCTTCAATTGGAACGATTTGCTGAAAAATCAGCTGAAAACTTGCTGCAAGCAATTGCAAATTCTAAACAAAATTCGCTGCCACGTTTGATTTTTGGGTTGGGGATTCGGAATATTGGTTTGCAGGCAGCCAAACTGCTGTGTGATACATTCCCATCTATGAATGCTATCATGCAGGCAAGTGCAGAGCAGATTGCGGAAATAGAAGGTTTTGGGATGATTATGGCGGAAAGCGTTGTGGAGGCATTTCGAGAGCCGCATATGCAGCGTTTAATTGCAGAACTGCAAGAATATGGAGTCAATATGCAGTATACTGGGACAGTACTAACGGATAAACGATTTGAGAAGATGACGTTTGTGCTGACTGGTACATTGCCAACGATGAAACGGTCAGAAGCCAAGACACTGATTGAACGGTTTGGTGGAAAAGTAAGTGGCAGTGTTTCTAAGAAAACCACATATGTGGTTGCCGGGGAGGAAGCTGGCAGTAAGTTGCAAAAAGCAGAGGAACTCGGAATTCCGGTTTGGACAGAGCAGGATCTGCTTGCACATACAAATTAAAAACTTGTATACGGATGAATATGAGTGGAAAAGAAAGGTTGTTGGATTTCATGAAAATTGATATTGCACACATTGCAAAATTGTCCCGGCTGCATTTAGAGCCGGAGCAGATTGCAAAATTTGAAAAAGATATGGAGTCGATTGTGGCAATGGTCGATCATTTGCCGGATGTCAAGGATACCTTGACTGTAGACCCGAACAATGCTATGCAACTGCGGGAAGATGTGGCAAAAGAACATAAGTTTAAACGGGAAGAGATGCTTGCCAATGCACCAGAAGTGCAGGCAGGCTGTCTGGTCGTACCAAAAACTGTAGAATAATGGGAGGCAGAAGAATCATGGAGCTTTTTGAACAAACAGCCTCTGTGCTGTCAGAGATGCTGCAAAAGAAAGAGTGCAGTGCAGTGGAACTCTGTCAGTCTGTACAGGGACGCATTGCAGCAGTGGAGGAAAAAGTAGGGGCATATGTCACCCAGTGTGAAGATGCACTGGAACAGGCAGAAGCCGTTGACAAAGCAAGAACAGCTGGAGAAATACTGCATCCGCTGGCTGGGATTCCGATTGGAATTAAGGATAACATTTCCACAAAAGGTCTGCGGACAACTTGTGCTTCTAAGATGTTGGAACAATATGTGCCGCCATTTGATGCTACTGTTATGCAGCCGATTCGGGATGCTAAGATGGTTATCACTGGAAAATTGAACATGGATGAGTTTGCAATGGGCTCTTCTACCGAGACATCCTATATGAAGAAAACGCATAATCCACATTGTTTAGAGTGTGTACCGGGTGGTTCTTCCGGTGGTTCTGCGGCAGCGGTTGCAGCTGGGGAAGCTATTTTGACATTGGGCTCTGATACAGGTGGTTCGATTCGGCAGCCCTCTTCTTTTTGTGGAACAGTAGGATTGAAGCCCACTTACGGTAGTGTTTCTCGTTATGGTTTGGTGGCATTTGCCTCTTCTCTGGATCAGATCGGACCAATCGGCAAATCTGTAAAGGATGTTGCGATGCTCTATAGCCTGATTTGCGGTCATGACAATATGGATGCGACTTCTGCTTATCGTACCTATCCAGACTTTGCAGCGGCTTTGCAGGGCAGCAATGTTACCGGTTTGAAAATCGGTTTGCCGAAGGAATATTTTGGAGCAGGTATAGAGGACACTGTTCAAACTGCGGTTATGAATGCGGTGCACTTGCTGGAGACAAATGGGGCAATTGTCAAAGAAATCTCCCTGTCGAGTACAGAATATGCGGTTAATACCTATTATATCATTGCTTCTGCGGAAGCCTCTTCTAACTTAGCACGGTTTGATGGGGTCAAGTATGGTTACCGTGCTGCAAATTATGATGGCTTGACGGATATGTATGAGCGAACCAGAAGCGAGGGATTCGGCGATGAAGTGAAGCGGCGGATTATGCTGGGTACGTTTGTATTGAGTTCTGGTTTCTATGATGCCTATTATAAGAAAGCAAAATTAGTGCAGCGACAAATTGCACAGGAATTTGCAGCAGCGTTTCAGCAGTGTGATGTCATTATTACGCCGACCTATCCGACACCGGCATTCCGGCTTGGGTCGCAGATAGATGATCCGCTGAAAATGTACAGTGGCGATGTCTGCACGGTACCGGTTAATATCGCAGGTCTGCCAGCAATCAGTGTTCCATGCGGAAAGACAGAAACCGGTTTGCCGATTGGAATGCAGATGATTGGCGCAAAGTTTGCAGAGCAGACCATTCTGCGTGCGGCAGATGCTTATGAGCAGCTTTGCGGTGGTTTTTCTTGTATGCCGCAGACACTTTAAGAGAGTTTGGAAGGAGAAAGTCATCCATGCAGGAATATGAAATGGTTGTCGGACTGGAAGTCCATGCGGAATTGAATACCGCTTCTAAGATTTATTGTAACTGTCGGAATGCATTCGGTTTGGAAGTGAATACACAGGTTTGTCCGGTTTGTATGGGTATGCCGGGTACGTTGCCGACTTTGAATGAAAAGGTTGTAGAATATGCCATTAAAATGGGACATGCTATGAATTGTACCATCAATAGTGTTTGCAAGCAGGACAGAAAGAATTATTTTTATCCAGATTTGCCGAAAGCTTATCAGATTTCACAGGCAGAAGTACCATTGTGTGAACATGGTTATCTGGATATTATGGTGGATGGGGAAGAAAAACGAATCGGTGTAACCCGTATCCATATTGAAGAAGATGCCGGAAAATTGCTGCATGATGCTGCATTTACCGGTTCATTGGTTGATCTGAACCGTTGTGGTGTTCCGTTGATTGAAATCGTTTCGGAACCGGATATTCGCAGCAGTGCAGAGGCAAAAGCTTATTTGGAAACCATTAAATCGATTTTACAGTATCTGAATATTTCTGACTGTAAGATGCAGGAGGGTTCCATTCGCTGTGATGTCAATGTATCTGTTCGGAAGAAAGGCAGCACCGAGTTTGGAACACGCTGTGAGATGAAGAATGTCAATAGCTTTAGTGCAGCAGTGCGTGGAATTGAGTACGAGGCAAAGCGGCAGATTGCGGTGTTGGAATCCGGCGGCAAAATTGTACAGGAAACTCGCCGCTGGGACGATGTTAAGGGCATGAGTTACACCATGCGAAGCAAGGAAGATGCACAAGATTATCGGTATTTCCCAGAGCCGGATTTGCTGACGATTGTCGTACCGGAAGAGAAAATTGCTGCATTAAAGGCTTCTATTCCAGAATTGCCGAATGCAAAAATCCGCCGTTATGTAAAAGAATTTGGTCTGTCGCAGGTTGATGCAACTCTGATTGCAGAAGATCTGGAACGGTCTGGTATGTTTGATGCCTGCAATGCCATTGGTACTTGTAAGCCCAAGAGCATTAGCAATTGGATTTTGTCGGATATTGCTAAGTTTACCAATGATACTGGCAAAAAAATCAGTGAAACACCGCTGACACCGCAGCGTTTGACGGACTTGGTGGGACAAGTAGAAAAAGGTGTGATTTCTAATTCTGCTGCTAAAAAAGTGTTCCAGATTGTATTGAAGACGGGAAAAGAACCGCTTGTTATCATCGAAGAAGAAGGCATGGCACAAAATTCTGATGCGGATTTCCTGGAGCAGTTGGCAAAAGAGGTACTGGAAAAGAATGAGAAGTCTGTAACAGACTATAAAAATGGAAAGACCAATGCATTGGGCTATTTGGTTGGGCAGTGTATGAAAGCGTCCAAGGGCAAGGCAAATCCGGGTATCGTGAAGGAAATTGTCACACGTATGCTGACGGAATAAACAAAAAATCAACAAAAAAGCACCCATCTGCCCATTTGCAGATGGATGCTTTTCCTTGCATAAGATAAAAATCAGGAAAATTGCGGAAAGAACTGTTTTACAAAATCCGGAATTGGTGTAGTAAAAACACGGTGTTGTAAATAGGCAAGGCAAGAATCTGGTTCTGGTTCAAATTGCAGTCGATACGCACAGAGCAGCTGATGGGTACAATGCAGCTGCTGATTTCTCTGTCGATTTCCATATTTCTGATCGCCTACCAGCGGAGCACCAATGTGTGCCATATGGGCACGAATTTGATGGGTACGTCCAGTATGAAGTGTGATTTCTGTCAAGCAGAGAGAATCATTTTGCTGTAACACACGATAAGAGGTGCAAATTTCTCGATAACCATTTTTGGGATGATCGGAAATGGTAACCGTATTCGTTTTTGTATCTTTCCAATGATAAGCATGCAGTGTTGCCTCTGGTTTGTGTGGAATTGCCGTCAGAATGCAGAGATAGGTTTTTTGGATGCGGTTTTCCCGAATCAAGGAATTGATTTCTCGCAGTGCAGCAGCATTTTTTGCTGCGATGACCAATCCCTCTGTATTGCGATCCAGACGATTGCAGATTGCAGGAGCAAAGCTCTGCTCCAACTCCGGATGATAGATGCCTTTTTGCTGCAAATAGGCTTGGAGATGATTCACAAGGCAATTGTCAGTGTGTTTCGCATCACTATGCACAAGCATGCCAACCGGTTTATATAAAATCAATAAATTTTCATCTTCGTAGCAAACAAAAAGGCTAGCAGCATTGCCTTGTGCTGCCTTTTTTTCCCCAGTTGTTGAAACCGTTTGCAGACAATCATCTGGAAGAAAAATTGTAATAACATCACCGGTTTTTAGGCGTGTTTCTCCTGTACAGCGTTTTCGATTGATTTTGATTTGTTTTTTCCGAATGGCTTTATAGAGCAGGCTGGTTGGCAAGGCAGGCAGCATTTTTTTTAAAAATCGGTCAATGCGTTGTTCGCTGTCATTTTGTTGGACTACAAATGTTTTCATAAATGATTTTATTTCGCAGAAATGCGAACTCCCTTCTATAACTTCTATTTCAGTATACCATAAATTTTTGAAAAAGAAAAGGAAATCTTTGTGTTTTTGAATGGAAAAGGTGAGAAAAATTTGGCAGAAAAGAAAGAAAAACCAATCAAGAAAACAGAAAATTTGAATAAAGGACATCGCAGCCGAATGCGAGAGCGTTATTTGGCATGTGGATTTTCTGGCTTTCAGGAACATGAAATACTGGAAATGCTGTTATTTTATGCTTTGCCTCGTGTGAATACCAATCCCATTGCACATTGTCTTTTGAACACATTTCATTCACTGTCCGGTGTTATGGATGCTGACATCACAGAATTGAAGAAAATTCCGGGTATTCAGGATCAAGCAGCGATTTTTTTGAAAATGATGCCGGATTTGTTTCGCTGTTATCAGCTGAGTAAGGAAAAAGAAGAAGCAAGCCGTATTAAGCTGGACATGGAACAAAAAGCTTTTATGACGATGCATTTACGTAATTTGTATACGGGAATCAACAAGGAACGAGCGGCATTGATTTTATTGGATAATGATATGCAAATTATCGAACAATGTTTTATATCAGAAGGTTCTGCTAGTCTGGTATCTGTTAATATTCGGAATATTGTAGAAATTGCATTGAAAAACAATGCCGTCTCTGTGATATTGGCACACAATCATCCAGCGGGTTCTGCTGCACCTTCTCGTGAAGACATGTATGTTACAAAACAACTTTATAATGCATTACGGTATTTGGATATTACATTAGAAGACCACTATATTTTAGGGAAGGATATGATTTTATCCATGCGAGAACATGGTTTTTGGGAAACGCTCTTATAGGACAGTATTCGACTGCATATTGCAAAATAGGACATACTGTTGTCGTATTTCTTGTGGTATTCTAGATAGTATGTAGCAGCAGCAATTTTTATAAAAATAAATTTGTATCTGTTTCAAATTTATCAGGAGGTGTGCTGGAAATGGAACAGTTTATATTACATGCACCCTATCAGCCAACCGGAGATCAGCCGGAAGCGATTGCAGAACTGGTGAAAGGTATTCAAAATGGTGCACATGAACAGACACTTTTAGGGGTGACTGGTTCCGGAAAAACGTTTACCATCGCCAATGTGATTGCACAGGTAAATCGACCAACATTGGTTTTGGCACACAATAAAATTTTGGCTGCCCAGCTTTGTTCTGAATTTAAAGAATTTTTTCCGGAAAATGCAGTAGAATATTTTGTCAGCTATTATGATTATTATCAACCGGAGGCATATGTACCAAGTACAGACAGCTATATTGAAAAAGATTCTTCCATTAATGATGATATCGACAAGCTGCGGCATTCTGCTACTACAGCGTTGGCAGAGCGAAGAGATGTGATCATTGTTGCCAGTGTTTCCTGTATCTACTCGTTGGGC
Organism: Oscillospiraceae bacterium; assembly: GCA_030523195.1. GTDB lineage: Bacteria > Bacillota > Clostridia > Oscillospirales > Ruminococcaceae > Ruminococcus_C. Next base: position 1,418 of record JAUNJC010000050.1, on the reverse strand, counting down.
AGTCCGGAGGAATACCGTTCTATGGTGGTTTCTGTCCGAAAAGGGATGGAAAAACCGAGAGAAATGCTGTTGAAAGAATTGGTTGCTATTCAATATGAGCGAAATGATATCCAGTTTGTGCGAAATAAGTTTCGGGTACGAGGGGACGTGGTAGAGATTTTTCCATCCAGTTCTAACCATACTGCCATTCGGGTAGAATATTTTGGAGATGAAATTGATCGAATTTGTGAAATCGATACCGTTACGGGCAATGTGCTTTCCACATTGCAGCATGCTGCCATTTTTCCAGCCTCTCATTATGTAGTCAGTGGAGATCGTGTTACCAAGGCGGTTGCAGAAATTGAAGCCGAATTGCAGCAGCGAGTTGCTTACTTTGAAGCAAATCATAAGCTGATTGAAGCGCAGCGGATCGCACAACGTACCCATTATGATATGGAGATGTTACAGGAAATTGGCTTTTGCAGTGGCATTGAGAATTATTCCCGTATTCTATCTGGCAGACCAGCAGGCAGCGTTCCCTATACGTTGTTAGATCATTTCCCGAAAGATTTTCTGTTAATAGTAGATGAAAGTCATGTTACCCTGCCGCAAGTGCGTGCGATGTCTGCTGGGGATCATGCGCGAAAGGCAACGCTGGTGGATTATGGTTTCCGGCTGCCGAGTGCGTTTGACAATCGCCCCTTGAACTTTGATGAATTTTATGAACGTGTGCCACAGGCGATTTATGTCAGTGCGACACCGGGAGCATTTGAAAAGCAGCACTCTAGTGCCATTGTAGAGCAGGTAATTCGACCGACAGGTTTGCTAGATCCTTTGGTCAGTGTGCGTCCGGTTTCCGGACAGATGGAAGATCTATATTCGGAAATTCAAAAACGGGTAGAACGAAAAGAACGGGTGTTGATTACAACTTTGACCAAACGCATGGCAGAAGATTTGACGGCTTATCTGGAGAAGTTGTCAGTTCGAGTGCAATATTTACATCATGATGTGGATACAGTAAAACGAATGGAAATCATTCGAGATTTGCGGCTGGGTGAGTTTGATGTACTGGTTGGAATCAACTTGTTGCGAGAAGGATTGGATATTCCGGAAGTTTCTCTGGTTGCGATTCTGGATGCGGATAAGGAAGGTTTTTTGCGAAGTGAAACGTCTTTGATTCAGACCATCGGACGAGCTGCTCGTAATGCAAAGGGGGAAGTGATTCTTTATGCAGACGAAGTCACTGGTTCAATGGAACGGGCAATCGTAGAAACAGAACGTCGTCGGAAGAAACAGATGGCATATAATACAGCAAACGGAATTGTACCAAAAACCATCACAAAAGCCGTAAGGGATGTCATTGAAATTGCCAGTAAGGAAGAAGTGGAAGAAAAGACAGCCATGCCGAAAATGAGTGAGAAAGAACGAAAAGCACTCAT
>JAUNJC010000203.1 GCA_030523195.1 Oscillospiraceae bacterium | reverse complement strand
CTTAAAATAACTGTATCTGAACCATACAATCAAACCATCCAATCTCTCTTTTAAAATAGACTGATTTGTTTTTTCAAGCATATCATTGACTTTTCCCATCAAAAATGGTATCATAAAGAAAAAAGATGGGAGATGACTCCTTTGCAACAACTACTGGATAAAGGAATTTTATTTTGGCTAATGATACTCTGTTGTATGCTTTCCACTACTGTCAGCAATCCGGCTGCAATCGTTTCTATATTATTGTCTGTGATCTTTTCCACAGCCATACAATATTATCGTGGAAAACGAATGGCACATATTCTAATTGGCTGTTTTTTTCTTCTTTGCAGTCTATTTCCACCTGCACTCTATGCACTGCCTCTGCTGTTCTATGACACCTTCTGGGAAAAAAAGTGGGGACTAATATTGTTCGGCATCGGTGCAATTGCAAATGTTGCATACTTCTCCTTGATACAATTGTTTTTACTCGGTGGATCCATTGGACTTTCCGTCCTACTCGCTTTCCGTTCCATGAAATGGGAAGCAAAAATTATGACCTTCCATCAACGGCACGATGATGCAACAGAACTACAACAACAGCTAAAACTGCGAAATCGACAATTACAAAATGCACAAAATGATGCCATTCTGATGGCATCATTACAGGAACGAAACCGCATTGCCCGGGAAATTCATGACAATGTGGGACATATACTGACACGAACCTTACTACAAACAGCAGCACTTTGCGTCTGCATAAAGGATGAAACACTTTTGGCACAAATGAACGCCCTCAGAAACTCATTGGACTCCGCCATGACTAGCATCCGCAATAGTGTACATAAACTACATGATGATGCCATCTTGCTTAAACAAACCGTCCAAGGATGTTTAGAGCCATTAAAAGAAACCTATCAGATTGAACTAACTTATGATATTTCTGAAACCGTACCAAAAGCGATAAAGCTTTGTCTGCTTGGTATATTAAAGGAAAGTCTTTCCAATGTTGTAAAACACTCCAATGGCAACAAAATACGCATCATTTTGCGAGAACATCCTGCATTCTATCAACTTTCTGTAACAGACAATGGAACTGGCTCTAATATTCAAAAAACAGGGATTGGACTGGAGACCATGCAAGATCGTGTCGCACAAGTCAATGGATTGATTCAGTTTTTTCCAGAAAAAAATTCATTTCGTGTATTTGTTTCAATTCCAAAGGAAAACAATCCATAAATGCAAATGCACAAAATCATAGAAAACAATGGAGGTCACCCGAATATGCGTATTATCATTGTAGATGATGATCAGCTAATTTCCCTTTCTCTGAAAACCATATTGGAAAGTACAGGTACCATCCAAGTTCTTGCAACTGGCACCTCTGGACAAGAAGCCGTACAGCTCTATCAAAAATGGAAACCAGATGTACTATTATTGGATATTCAGATGCCAAGTGGAAGCGGTCTGGAAGCAGGAGAACAAATTTTAAAACAAGATCCAGCCGCACGAATTCTTTTTCTAACAACATTTTCCGATGACACCTATATTGCAAAAGCATTGCAGATTGGTGCAAAGGGCTATTTACTCAAACAAGATTTTGCTGGTATTGCACCAGCTTTATCCGCTGTCATACAGGGACAACATGTATTCGGTGAACAAGTGGTTTCGTGTTTCTCCGGCTTAATACAAAAAAAATCTTCTTTTGACTATGCAAAATATGAGATTACAGAAAAAGAACAAGATATTATTGTACGTATTGCAGAAGGATACAGCAACAAGGAAATTGCCTCTGCCCTTTGTTTTAGTGAAGGTACTGTGCGGAATTATCTCAGCATTATTTTGGAAAAACTGCACCTAAGAGATCGAACACAATTAGCTGTTTTCTATTATACAAATATTGTAGATTCTACATAACAGAAAATAAGAACGAAGTATGTTTGCCCTTTCTAGTCGATAATCCTATCAGCTTGTGCAAAACAAACAAATTTGGTGCAAAAATAAATTAATTTTTTTACAAATGAAAAGTCGAAAAACCGCTTGACAAACGTCATCGTTTCTGATATAATAATAAAGCACTGAGGCGAGGTACTACAGAGCAAAATAAATGAGCTGCAAAGTAGAAAACCTCAAAGGAATATGCGAGTGTGCTGGAATTGGCAGACAGGCACGTTTGAGGGGCGTGTGTTTCGACGTACGGGTTCAAGTCCCGTCACTCGCACCACATGCACAGGTCAGTGCAGAATAAAATTGTGGAAAGATGGCTGAGCTGGTCTAAGGCGCACGA
>JAUNJC010000202.1 GCA_030523195.1 Oscillospiraceae bacterium | reverse complement strand
AATAATATCTCCAAAGAAAAATAAAACACACAAAGCTACTTCTGCTAAAATACGTAAAAGTAGCTTTGTAGTGCTTTTATTTATCACTTGGGAAAGTTTATTTTCACTTATTCCACTACAATCTTATGGAAGACTTTTTTTCCCTTTTTGAGAATGGTTTCGCCTTGCAGCGGAATCATCGTTTTCGGATCTGTTACCTTTTCATTGTTGACAGAAACACCGCCCTGCTGTACCAGACGTCGTGCTTCGCCGTTGGAGGCAGAAAGACCAGCCCGTACCATTAGTGTCAGAATACCCATGCAGCCATCCTGTAAATCCGTTACCGGAATCACAGTGGTTGGCATATTTTCACTGGAACCACCGCCACTGAAAACATCCTTAGCAGAAATTTGTGCCTGTTCTGCTGCATCTTTGCCGTGTACCAGTTCTGTCAGAGAGTATGCGAGCAGTTCTTTCGCCTGATTCAGCTGCTGTCCTTCTAATGTACGTTCCATTTCCTCAATCTGTTCAATCGGTACGAATGTTAAAAGCTTCAGACATTTGATGACATCCTGATCAGAAACATTCCGCCAGTACTGATAAAATTCGTATGGAGTAGTCTTTTCTGCATCCAGCCAAACAGCACCTTTTTCGGTTTTTCCCATCTTTTTGCCTTCTGAGTTGAGCAGCAGAGTAATGGTCATTGCATAGGCATCTTTTCCCAATTTTCGGCGAATCAATTCTGTACCGCCCAGCATATTTGCCCACTGGTCATCACCGCCGAACTGCATATTACAGCCGTAATCCTGAAACAGCTTGTAGAAATCGTAGCTTTGCATAATCATGTAGTTAAATTCCAAGAATGTCAGACCTCGTTCCATTCTTTGCTTGTAGCATTCGTGGGTCAGCATTCGGTTGACACTGAAATGTGCACCAACTTCCCGTAGGACATCAATATAGTTCAGATTCAGCAGCCAATCTGCATTGTTGACAATAATTGCTTTATCTTCTGAAAAGTCAATAAAGCGGCTCATCTGCTTTTTAAAGCAATCTACATTGTGTTGAATGGTTTCTTTTGTCATCATTTTTCGCATATCGGTTTTACCGGATGGATCACCAATCATGGCAGTACCGCCACCAATCAAGATGATTGGCTTATTGCCTGCCATTTGCAGCCGCTTCATCAGACAGAGTGCCATAAAGTGACCAACATGCAGACTATCCGCAGTTGGATCAAAGCCGATATAGAAAGTTGCCTTTCCAGCATCAATCAGCTCCGCAATTTCTGTTTCATCTGTCATTTGTGCAATCAAGCCACGTCGTTTTAATTCTTCAAATACTGTCATTCTTTATTTCTCCTTTATTTTAAATAATATTTTTTATTCATTCATTTCTTTTTCTGAAACAAAATGAACATCATCTGCTTGTTCCGATGTCATAACCATTTGAATGATTTTGCATGGTCATGCTGTGTTGTTTTGTGACGCTGTATAAAATGGCATGATAAGAAACCGTGCCACCGTCTTTAAGGCTGGTTTTAATGGGAATTGTAAGTGCGAGTAGGAGCAGCACAACAATTATCATATTTCTTCTTTTTATTTTCATGGTTATTTTTTGATCTCCATCTACTTAAAAAATAAAAAAATCCTCAGACAGTTATGTCATAAACTGTCTGAGGACGCTGTAAAACACCGTGGTACCACCTCAGTTTATCGGCTATTCAAAAAAATGATATAGAAAAGCCGACCTCAAACGTGCAATAACGGGCACACCCGGACTGCCCTACTAAATAATATTGGTTCAGGCAGTCAGCTCCGAGGGGTATTCACAGTGCGGCATACCTTTTTCCACCATCCAAAGGCTCTCTATTATGCTGTAGAACTGTTACTATTTCTCATCATCGCTATTTTTTTATTTTATCATAAGAAAAGAAACTTGTCAAGTATTTTTTATTCTACAAAAAAGACTGCCGTTGCTTTTGCAGCGGCAGCCCTTTTTATTGAATGCTATTGAATTAACAATTACAGCGGCAGAGTAGCAACAGCGTCAGCGGTAACCGGCAATGTTTCAAAGCCGTCCCAGCCTACCAGATATGCCAGCAGAGCCTTTGCATCTAGTTCATCAATGACATTATCATGTACACAGTCTGCATTCAGAGTTGCCTGAGCACCCAGTGTTACCTTACCAGCAACTGCTTTATTTAGGAGAACAACGTCAATGATAGTTACTTGTCCATTAACATTTACGTCACCGTAAAATGGAACCAATGGTGTAGTCGTAGTTGTAGTGGTGG
>JAUNJC010000003.1 GCA_030523195.1 Oscillospiraceae bacterium | reverse complement strand
TTTCATAATCCAAATGTCTCTGTAGCATCTTAATTTGCTATCCTCTCTTCTATTCTATATCAATCCAGAAGCACCGCTATCCAATTGGATAACGGTGCTTCTGTTTTCCACTTTTTTGTTTGTTGTCCGCATACAGTTGTCCTTTTGTAAACCTGCACAAAAAGTATTGCGAAGCAAGCAAAACCTTTGGCATCATCTTTTCAAACTTTCAAAAATATCCTTTTGAACGAAAAAAATCTGATTTTCCCAAAAAAATCGTGCAAAAAGGAAAGCATGAAAACATTGACTTTTTAAACCGAAAGTTCTATAATGGTTACAAGTGCTGATTGTAAATCCGTCAAAATTCCGAATAAACAGAACTGTTGCATACACAACTGTTTCCTGTTATTTGTCCCATATTCGTCATTTTGACGTGTTTTAATGCTTGCATTTTCATAGGAAGCCATGTATAATGATAAGCAGAACGAAACACAACAACGTTCTAATAATCAACACTTTTAATCCTGCCGTTGGTTACCATACGGCAGATGCCTTTTGCACTTGCTGCAAAAGAGCCTGTAGGAGAGGATGGTGAGATGATGGGAGAAGCATTGATAGAGGAACTGCAATCCGAGGTTGCCTTTACCATTCCGCTGTTCGGCGGCATCCCAGTCCATGAATCCATTGTGGTCATGTGGGGAATTATGGCGATTATCATGATTGCAGTCCTGATTTTGACACGCAATTTAAAAATTGTCCCCAGCAGAGGGCAAGCACTTTTGGAATCGGCGATCACATGGGTCAACAACTTTCTGGAAGGCAACATGGGAAAAGCGGGAAGACCGTACTTTGCTTATCTGGGCACAGTGCTGCTGTTGCTTGGCATCTCCAACCTGATAGGGATGTTTGGGTTCGGTATCAAACCGCCGACGAAGGATATCAATGTCACAGTTGCATTTGCACTGCTCAGCATTATCCTGATTGAAGTGTCCACATTCCGGGCACAAGGCGGCTTGAAAGGCTTTTTGTCATCCTTTACCAAACCAATGGCAATTATGGTCCCTATCAACATTATGGAGCTTGGAATCCGTCCGCTTTCGCTCTGCATGCGACTGTTCGGAAATGTATTGGGTGCCTTTGTTGTCATGAAGCTGATTGAACAGGTCTGCGGTCTGATTATACCAATGGTATTCAGCATGTATTTTGATGTGTTTGATGGGCTGATTCAAGCATATGTATTCGTATTTTTGACTTCGCTGTTTATGGCGGAGGGCATGGAGCAACACGAAAAATAAGGAGGAAATCATCATGATTGCAGCAGGAATTGCCGTTTTAACAGGACTCGGTGCCGGTTTGGGTATCGGGATTGCCACATCCAAGGCAGTAGAAGCCATCGCTAGACAGCCGGAGGCTGCTGGTGATATCAACAAAGCATTGCTGCTCGGCAGTGCGCTGGCAGAAGCAACTGCCATTTACGGTTTCGTTGTCGCATTGCTTTTGGTTATCATGAAGTAAAATAACAGGAGGAAAAGAACATGATTACAGCAGGAATCGCCGTTTTAACAGGACTCGGTGCCGGTCTGGGTATCGGGATTGCCACATCCAAGGCAGTGGAAGCCATCGCTAGACAGCCGGAAGCTGCCGGCGATATCAATAAAGCATTGCTGCTCGGCAGTGCGCTGGCAGAGGCAACCGCCATCTATGGTTTCGTAGTTGCCCTGCTGCTGGTCATCATGAAGTGATCAGCAGCCATCCTTTCAGGAAAGGAGCTGCGTTCTGCCAGAAAGCAGGACGAAACAGAAATTATGTTAGACTTTGATATTTGGACGATTGTATTTTCCGTCATCAACATTCTGGTGCTGTTTTTGTTTCTGAAAAAGTTCCTGTTCGGACGCATTCAGAATATTATGGATCAGCGTGCCGCAGCCGTACAGGCAGACCTAGATCAGGCAAAAACATCCGCTGCAGAGGCACAGCAGCTGCGGCAGCAATACGAAGACACCCTCTCTGGTGCAAAACAGGAGGCAAACAGCATCATTGCCAATGCAAGAGCCACTGCAAAAGAACAGGGCAGCCAGATTACGCAGCAGGCACAGAAAGAAGCCGATCAAATCTTAACTGCTGCACAAAAGGAAATTGCGATAGAACGGCAAAATGCCCTTTCTGGTGCCCAGAAGGAAATTGCAGATCTGGCACTCGCCGCCGCTGCTAAGCTGGTAGAGGGAAAAATGGATGATACAGAAAATCGCAGCATTGTTGACGCATTCTTAACGGAAGAGGGTGTGCAGTCATGAGCCAGCCAACTGAAACCTATGCACAGGCAATGTTAGAATTGCAATATCCGATGGAAACGGTAAAAACTGCACAGGCAGTCTGGGAATGCTGTCCGGCACTCCCTGCGGCTCTGACAAATCCCACCATCTCTCTTCTGGAAAAAGAAGCGATTATTCGAAAAGTATTCCCAAAAGAATTGCAGGCACTGTTCTGTGTCCTCTGCAAAAATGCAGAAGCGACCTATATACCGGAAATTTTCCAGGCATTCTATGAGAAAAAACGGCAGGCAGAAAACTGCGTCCATGCCGTTGTAGAATATGTCACACCGCTGACAGAAGAACAGCAAGCCGGTATTCGGGCATTTGCAAAGAAAGTCAGCGGCAAACAGCAGGCAGTTTTAACATTGCAGGAAAACCCTGCCTTGCGTGGTGGATTTGTCCTGCGAATTGGTGATCTCGTGTATGACCGCAGTCTGCGGTATACCTTAAAAGCCCTGCAAAAGAAAATTAGCAAGACTGTGACAGGAGGGAATGTGTATCCATGAATGCAAGTGAAATCATTTCCGTTTTAAAAAGCGAAATTGCGGACTTTGACCGGAAAACCGGTGTACAAGAAGGCGGCACCGTCATTCGTGTCGGTGATGGTATTGCAACCGTCTATGGCATGCAGCATGCCATGTACGGCGAACTGGTGGAATTTGAAACCGGTGTCCGTGGAATTATACAAAATCTGGAAGACAAAACCGTTGGCGTTGTTTTGCTGGGTTCTGACTACGGCATTACAGAAGGAACGCAGGTCATGCGAACCAAAAAGCGTGCCGGTGTGGGCGTTGGTTCTGCCTTAATCGGCAGAGTCGTAGACGCACTGGGTGCTCCCATTGACGGCGGTGCCCCCATTGAACCAGAGGACTATTATCCCATTGAACGGGAAGCTGCCGGCGTGGCTGACAGAAAATCCGTCAGCGTACCGCTGCAAACTGGTATCCTTTCCATCGACTCCATGTTTCCGATTGGACGTGGACAGAGAGAATTGATCATCGGCGACCGGCAGACTGGTAAAACCTCCATTGCTGTAGATACGATCCTCAATCAGAAAGGACAGGATGTCATCTGCATCTATGTTGCCATTGGTCAGAAGTCCTCAACGGTTGCCAAAATTGTAAGCACTTTGAAAAAATATAACGCCATGGATTACACCATTGTGGTTTCTGCCTCTGCCAGTGCCCCTGCTCCGGTACAGTATATTGCACCATATTCCGGTACAGCCATGGCAGAATATTTCATGATGCAGGGAAAAGACGTGCTGATCGTCTACGATGACCTTTCCAAGCACGCTGTTGCTTACCGTGCTATGTCCCTGCTGCTCCATCGTCCACCGGGGCGGGAAGCCTATCCGGGCGATGTATTCTATCTGCACTCCCGTCTGCTGGAACGTTCCTGCCGATTGGATGATGCACACGGCGGCGGCTCGATTACTGCCCTGCCGATTATCGAAACACAGGCAGGCGACTTGTCAGCTTATATTCCGACCAATGTCATCTCTATTACAGATGGTCAAATTTTCTTAGAGAGCGAATTATTCTTCGCTGGTATGCGTCCAGCGGTCAACGTCGGTCTGTCTGTCTCCCGTGTCGGCGGTGCTGCCCAGACAAAGGCAATCAAAAAGGTTGCCGGCAAAATGCGAATTGAACTGGCACAGTTCCGGGAAATGGAAGTCTTCACACAGTTTAGTTCCGACTTGGATCCTGCCACACAGGCGATGCTCGACCATGGTCATGTGCTGATGGAACTACTCAAACAGCCGCTGTATCATCCGCTGCCGCTTTGGAAACAGGTCTGCCTGTTGTGCGTAGCTTCAGAACGTCTGCTTGACGATATTCCATTGGGTGACATTCGGGAATTTACCAATCATCTGCTGATTCATCTGGAGCAAAATCAATCTCAATTGATCCAAGAAATCCAAACCACTGGCAATCTTTCTGATGAGGCAAAAGCAGACTTGCTGGAAACAGCAAAGGCCTATAAAAAGCAGGTGAAGTAAGATGTCAAATATGCGGGAAATTCGGGATCGAATTAAGAGCATCAACGATATTATGAAGATTACAAATGCCATGTACCTGATTTCCTCTTCCAAGCTGAAGAAGGCTAAAAAGGATCTGGCTGCCACGGAACCGTATTTCGACAAACTGTTATATGCCATGCGGAGTATTCTATCCCGTGCACCAGAAGATATTGATATGCGTTTTTTTGACGGTCGTCCGGAAATTACAGCAGACAAACGAAAAAAAGCATTCATTATTATCACTGCGGACAAGGGCATGTGCGGTTCCTATAACCACAATGTCATCAAAAAAGCAGAAAGTGAAATGGAACAGTGTGAATCTGCACACCTATTTGTTATGGGACAAGTTGGCAGAATGTATTTTCAACGAAAAGCAAGAGCCGGTGAACTGGATGTAGATGCAGAATTTATCCAGACCACTCAAAATCCAACCCTGTACCGTGCAATGAAAATCGCCGTACAGATGTTGGAACTGTTTGAACAGAAAAAGGTGGATGATGTCTATATTGTCTATACCAAAATGCTCAACTCCATGACGTTCGAGCCAAAGGTACAACGGCTGCTGCCGCTGAATGTCCATAACTTTGTCACAAGTGACGCTGATATCACACGTCACCACGAAGCAACTTTCTATCCGACTGTGGAAGCCGTTATGGAGCACCTAACCCCGAATTTTATGAAAGGGTTAATTTATGGTGCGATGGTCGAATCGTTTTGCAGCGAACAGCAAGCCCGTATGACGGCAATGGACTCTGCTACAACAAGTGCAAAAGATATGCTGCAATCGCTTTCTCTTCAGTATAACCGTGCCAGACAGGCTGCCATCACACAGGAAATTACCGAGGTCGTCAGCGGTGCAAATTCTGCACGATAAGATACTGTCCTCTATTACAAACGACAGCGTTGTTTGCAGTGTCGCCAAAAGCGGCTGCAAAACCTATGGCTTTGTGAGGATCGTATGAACGGCTGCTCTTGGCGGCAAAACCGCCGGCAATGCATTGCCGGATATTGTAAATCATAAATTTACAATAGAACTTCGTATAATCATGGCATAGAGAGGAGTCCAAAGCATGGAAACCGGAAAAATTGTACAAATTCTCGGTCCTGTCATTGATGTCGCATTCTCCGGCAAACTGCCGATGATCAAAGACGCTCTGACAGTCGAGTTCGATGATAAAAAATGTGTCATGGAAGTGGCACAGCATATGGGCAACGGCGTTGTCCGCTGTATCAGCCTGTCTGCAACAGACGGTCTGGCAAAAGATATGCCTGTTACGGCAACCGGCAGCTGTATTCGTGTACCGGTCGGCGAACAGACATTGGGCAGAATGTTTAATGTTTTAGGCGAACCCATTGACAATGCAGGTGCAGTACAGACAGAACAGAAGTGGCCCATCCATAGAGAAGCCCCCTCTTTCCGAAACCAGAGTCCGGTCGTAGAAATTCTGGAAACGGGTATCAAAGTCATTGACCTGTTGGCACCGTATGCAAAGGGTGGTAAGATCGGTCTGTTCGGCGGTGCCGGTGTCGGAAAAACCGTACTGATTCAGGAATTGATCCGAAATGTTGCCACCGAACACGGCGGTTATTCGATTTTCACCGGTGTTGGAGAACGTTCCAGAGAGGGCAACGACCTTTGGAATGAGATGAAAGAATCCGGCGTTATCAACAAAACGGCTCTGGTATTCGGACAAATGAACGAACCGCCGGGGTCTCGTATGCGTGTCGCACAGACTGGCTTGACCATGGCAGAATACTTCCGGGATGAACGGCATCAGGATGTACTGCTGTTTATTGACAACATCTTCCGTTATGTACAGGCTGGCTCAGAGGTTTCTGCTCTGCTGGGCAGAATGCCGTCTGCCGTTGGCTATCAGCCAACATTGGCAAACGAAGTCGGCGAATTACAGGAACGAATCACCTCCACAAAAGATGGTTCTATTACATCCGTACAGGCAGTTTACGTACCAGCAGACGACCTAACCGACCCCGCTCCGGCAACGACATTCGCCCATCTGGATGCAACCACAGTTCTTTCCAGAAAGATCGTAGAACAGGGGATTTATCCAGCAGTCGATCCGCTGGAATCCTCTTCTCGTATTTTGGAACCAGATGTCGTCGGCGAAGAACACTATCAAGTTGCACGACAGGTACAGGAATTGCTGCAACGCTATAAGGAATTGCAGGATATCATTGCCATTCTGGGTATGGAAGAACTGGACGAAGAAGATAAAACGGCTGTCTTCCGTGCCAGAAAGATTCAGAAGTTCCTGTCGCAGCCATTCCATGTAGCAGAAGTCTTTACCGGTACACCGGGAAAATATGTCCCACTGAAAGAAACCATCCGTGGTTTTAAAATGATTATTGATGGGGACATGGATGAATATCCGGAAAATGCATTCTTTATGGCTGGTACGATTGACGAAGTCATCGAAAATGCAAAGAAGATGCAGACAACAGCATAAGCGAGGGATGCAGCATGGCAAAAACATTCAAACTGGAACTGCTGGCAGCAGACCGGCCGTTCTTTGTTGGTGACTGTGAACACCTGATCTATCCGGCACAGGACGGTCTGGTTGGCATCCTGCCGGGACATGAATCGCTGGTTACAATTGTCAGTCCGGGAGAAATTCAATACAAAGTAGACGGCGTATGGCGGTATGCCTCTATCAGTGAAGGATTTGCAGAAATCCGTGATGACTACGCACTGATTTTAGGCGATGCCATTGAGCTGCCGGAGGAAATTGATGCAAAACGTGCCGCAGAGGCAGCCGCTCGTGCAAAGGAACGGCTGCGGCAGCGGCAGAGTATCTTACAGTACTACCAATCGCAGGCAGCGTTAAACCGTGCAATGAACCGTTTGAAAGTCTCCAGACGGCATAATCATGAAATTTGAATCAAGATAAAAAAGCGGACAAGCCGAAAAACCATTCGGATTGTCCGCTTTTTATCATACAATTCTCTTTTACAGCTTCTGCATTTCCTTTCATTCCTGCAATTCCTTCTCATCCCGCAGCTTTAACAACTGTATATAGGCAAGAAGATCCTGTTGACTTCGATTGGACAGCAAGGTCACCTGATTCCAAATTTCATTTTCAAAAGAAGCAGCACTTCTCTGCATCGCATTCGACCTGCCCAATAAATAATCTGTTGTTACTTCATAATAATCTGCAATGTGACAGAGCATCACAAAATCCGGCTCTCGTGTCCCCAATTCATAGTTGCTCAGCATTCCTCTTGAAATGCCTATGCCATTCGCCGCATTCTCCTGCGTATTCTGTCGCATCTTCCGCAGTGCACGCAATCGCTCCGAAAAAATACTCATCTGCATCACCGTTTTTATTATAAAGGGCAACGATAAGAATGAAAATAAATTGATTCAAAATGTTGCAATAAATAGATTATGAAACACAAATCGTTGCAAAAAATAGGTTGACAAACAAAAATAACCGCATTATAATAATTATATCCGTTTGGTTGCAGTATATTCTTTTACGTGGCAATTTATTTTTAATAATACAAATTATAATGAAAAAACAGTTCTTGCAGAAATAAAAGTAAACAGCCCGCTCTAAAAGATACTATCCCCGTCTGCGAGTCGTTATTTGAAATAAGATTGCTGAAAAAGTCGGGATAGCAAATGAAAACCCAATCACGGTCAGCCAGAATGGCAATGACAATGACACAGTGGTAAAAATCATCTGCAACGCCGGACTCTGTACCGCTGCCAATAAAATACCAGCGGAAATCAGCACGGCTGCCAGCAGCTTCCAGTTGTTCCAAATCGGAATGGAAAACAGCGGCTTTGTCTCCGATTTACACTCAAACACATGAATTAACTGCGACAAAATCAAGGTGCAAAGTGCGGTGGTTCGTGCCATCTCCAGTGTGCCGCCCAGCCGCAAAGCAGTCGAAAAAGCCCCCAACGTGCAGATACCAATCAGCAACCCTCGAAACACAATCCGCTGCAACAAACCACCTGAAAAGAATGGTTCTTCCGGCTTTCGTGGCGGTTGCCGCATCGCATCTGACTCCGGCTGTTCCATTCCCAATGCAATTGCTGGCAACCCATCTGTCACCAGATTCACCAGCAACAACTGCGTTGGCAGCAGAATCACTGGCATTCCCATCAAAATGCCCAATAACATTGTAATGACTTCGCCAATGTTGCAGGAAAGCAAATACCGAACAAATTTGCGGATATTTGCATAAATGCAGCGTCCTTGTTCCACCGCATAGACCAGTGTGGAAAGATTGTCATCTAATAAAATGACATCGGCTGCCTGTTTGGCAACCTCTGTGCCAGACTTTCCCATTGCCACTCCAACATCTGCCTCTTTCAAAGCTGGGGCATCGTTCACACCATCCCCTGTCATCGCAACAACGGCACCACGTTTCTGATAAGCACGCACCAGCCGCAGCTTATGTGCTGGATTCACTCTTGCAAATACCGCATATTCCTGAATGCAAGCAGCAAGCTGTTCATCGCTCAAAGCATCCAGTTCTTTTCCTGTCATTGCCTTTTTACCATGCAATAGCCCTGCCTGCTCTGCAATCGCAACCGCAGTCTTTTTATGATCCCCGGTAATCATCACCGTTTGAATTTTCGCCAACTCACATGTATGAATGGCTTGTTTTGCCGATTCTCTCGGCGGATCTAACATTCCGCTTAGCCCAAGAAACACCAATTCGCCATCTTCTCCGTCCTGATAGGCAAACGCCAACACCCGTAATGCCCGTTCCGACAGCGTATTGACGGCTTCCGTTACCTCTCTGCGAAAAGATTCTGTCAGAGAAATTACCGTTGTGCCATGCAACAGCTTGGTGCAATCCGGCAAAATCCGATCCGCTGCCCCCTTGAGATACTGCCGTTCTCCGCCGTCATAGGCAACTGTCACACACATTTTTTTCGTTTCACTGTCAAATGGTACAATTTTGTGCAGTGGATAGCGTTGTTTGCAGCGTTCTCGTGTAAGACCGCCTTTTTCTGCGACCAGCAGCAAAGCCGTTTCCGTCGGGTCTCCGACTGGGTCGTGTCCGGCAGTATGTTCTGCTGTTGTGCAAAGCACACAACATTCCAGCAGATTCTTTAATGCAAGGTTGCTGTCCGCCCGGATAGCAGTTCCGTGCAGGCGAATACAATGATCAACAGAAAAATGAGCATCACTGGTGACAATATCTGTTACCGTCATATGATTTTCCGTGATCGTTCCCGTTTTATCCGCACACAGCACACCAGCACAGCCAAGCGTCTCCACACTGTGCAGGCGATTCACAAGTGCCTGATGTTTCATCATCCGGCTGACCGCTAATGCCAATGCAATGGTCACTGTTGCCGGTAAGCCCTCTGGAATCGCAGCAATGGCAATCGTAATCCCTGTCATCAGCATATCAAAAATGGGTTCTCCACGCAGCACACCTGCTGCAAAAACCAGAATGCAAACCACAATACAGAGCAATGCGACCACCTTGCCCAATCCGGCAAGCCGCTTTTGCAGTGGGGTTTGCGGTGTCTCAATACCATGCAGCAAGTCAGAAATTTGCCCCATCTGTGTGCGAATTCCAGTCGCAATGACACAGGCAGTGGCAGTTCCCCGCAAAATAGCAGTTCCGGCATAGACAACATTTTTCTTATGCAGAGCGTTGTTCGTATCCTCTGGTGCTCCTGCTGTTTTGGAAACCGCAGCAGACTCTCCAGTTAAGACCGATTCATTGGCAGCCACGCCACTTGCTGTCAGCAGGGCAGCATCTGCTGGCACACGATCACCAGCTTCCAAGCGAATGAGATCACCTTGTACCAATTCTGCTGCGGAAATCGTCTGCCACTTTCCATCTCGGCAAACAACAGCAGTGGGTGCTGTCATTTGCCGCAGTGTTTCCAGCGTCTTTTCCGTTCGATATTCTTGTAAAAATCCAAGAATCGCATTGAGCAGAACAATTAAAATAATCGTAATCGCATCGGTCAGTTCTCCCAGCAAAATAGAAACCGCTGTTGCTGCCAGCAGAATCATCACCATAACATCTCGAAATTGTCCCAAAAAGATACGGACAGGTTTCGGTTTCTGTGCTTCTGCCAGCACATTTTCTCCATCCTGCCGCAAGCGTTTTGTTGCCTCTTGTTCGGTCAAACCTTGCATCGTTCTCTCCCTCCTGCACATCTTGTTGCATTTGATACAAGCATATGCAGACAAGGCTGTTGTTTATGTCATCAAAAAGAAAAATGACAGCAAAAAACAGCCCCTGTTTCAGAGACTGCTTTTTGCTGTTATAACTTTAAAATGGATAACATTATATAATTGGCTCTGCTATGATTTCTGTGGGTGGTAAATCTGCCTGCTCTTCCAGTAACATCTCTGTTTCTTCTACCGTGTTCTCCTCTGGTAGTGTTTCCTCTACTGCGACCATCTGCGGAACTGTGTTTCCTATTTCCGACCAATCTGGATTTAATCCCGCAGATTTTCTTGCATAATAGGTCAGAATGGCAACCGCATCCTCTACAGAGATAATACTATCTCCATCAATATCCGATGCAACCATTGCTTTTGCATGCTGCATCGGCACTTCTGAGAAAATCGGATTCATACCAGCAGAACGCTTTGCATAATACGTTAATACCGCAACAGCATCTTCTACATTCACCATACTGTTTCCATCTACATCACCCTTTTCATAGGCAACACGTGTCTGTTCGGTTATTGTCGTTCCTTCTTGCGTAATGGTGGTTGATGTTGTTGTAGTCGTAACTGGAGACGTAGAGGACGTTGTAGTGGTTGTAGATGTCGTTTTTGCTGTGGTCTTGGTGGCAGTCGTTGTATGGGTTACGGATTTTGTGGTAGTGGTGGTACTGGCTACAGGTTTTGTGGTGGTAGTAGTTCCCGTTGTAGTCCCTGAATCCATTACCGTAACGATCAATTTATAAAATTTATGATTAACTGTTGCCCCCACCATAACACTTCCCTCAGAAATTGCCGTCACCAATCCATTCTCATCAACTGTTGCAATGTCCTCATTGGTAGACAACCAAATCGGCTTTTCTGTTGTCCCCAATAAAAACAACTGTAGTGTTCCACCGATCTGATGGATTTCTTGCACATTGTTCACAGTCACCACTTGTATCCCATCTATAACAGTGGTACTCGTGCTGCCAGTACCTGCTGTCGTTACAGTACTTGTATCCGTGGAAGGTGTCGTTGTCGTCACATCCGATGTCGTTGATGGGGTTGTTTCCGTATAAGCAGGAACATTCTGTTCCCATTCCAGTAGTGGATAGCTGCCATCCGTACCGCTATAGGCATCTCCAAGCTGTTTTGCAAAGGCTGCTTTCTGCATTTCTGCTTTTTTCATTATGACACAGCGATCGCTATCTAATGCCTTCTCTGCAACACCAGAAAGCGCATAACAGTTTTCACAATGTGTTGCAGCGGCACCCACAATGCTGCCAACTGTATTAATTCCTGTAATGCTGCCAATATTATAGCAGCTATCCAGTGTTCCTTCATTATATTTTCCAACGATGCCAGCAGCTACTTGTTCCCCTTTTATGTTACCAGTATTATAACAATTCTGAAACTCTCCGCTGCTCTCTTCTCCAGCAATTCCGCCACCACATTTTTTCGCTGAAATTTTTCCTGTATTATAACTCTCTGCAATGGTCGCACAAAAATTAATGCCTGTAATTCCACCGGCATCTACTGTAGCAGAAATAAACGCTTCATTGCTGCACTGTGAAACAACACCAAAATAGTTTGCACCACAAATACCGCCTGCTGTATAATACCAAGAGGAAATGATAGCATAATTGTGACAATTCTGAATCGTCCCCCTATAATTATAGGCACAAATCCCACCTGCATAGTCATCAATGCTGCTCAAATAACTCTTCTCCAATGTTAGATTTTTCACAACTGCATCAGAAGCTATGGCAGTAAATAATCCTTTTTTTCCGGTTGATTCTGCATACAAACCGGAAATGGTGTGATAATTTCCATCAAATACGCCATGAAAAATACATTCATCAAAAATACCAATTGGGGTCCAGCTGTTTTCTGGTACAACTTCGTTCGTCTCCCATTTTTCCCAGTCTGTCAGCGAGTTCAACTGCAAATCCGCTTGCAGTGTAATCGTTACACCCTCAAAATTAATTCCACCGTTTACTAGCTTTGCCAATCCTGCAAGCTCCTCTGGATTGGAAATCGAAAGTTCTGTTTCCCCTGCATGATACCAGCTGGTATCTATTTCTCCATCCCATGCCACAGAAAAAACAGAAAATTGTGTTGGTAAACAAGCGATTGTCAGCAACGTGATGACAAAAAAAGAAATCGCTTTCTTGCATAAAATTGTTCTTCTCTTTTCCATATTATTCACTCTTTTTCTATTTTAATTTTTTGTGAAAGATCTGCTCCCATTTTATTCATTATACTAATTTTTTCGCAGCTTGTCAATTATTTTCACTTAGAACTGCTATTTTCCACAAAACAGATTTTATTTCGGCTGTGCTATTTGCAAATCATCCCTATAAACCCACTGAAAATCCTATGATTTCATAGAAAACAATTTTTTCATTTTCAGAAAACACACACACGCTATAATGGCAGCCCCCCTATGGTAAATAAACACTGATTTATAAATACATGTTATTTTATCCGCTTTTCCAATCAGGAGATAAGCCAGCAGATTGTTTCGCATAGTATGTTAAAATCGAAACTGCATCCTCAACAGAAATCACACCATTTCCATCCACGTCTCCATTCTGAATATGGAAAAACACTGCTTCTGTATCCGGCTGTAAGCCAGCCGACTGTCTCGCATAATATGTCAAAACTAGTACAGCATCTTCCACAGAAATCATGGCATCGCCATCAACATCTCCAAGCATTTCAACAGGCGATGTATTTTCTGTTGTAATCTGCTGTACCGTAATAGAAATTCCTGCATCTGCAACCGTTCCGCTTTCTGCATATTGATAAAGATTGATATTAGTTGTCAACAATAAACAATCAATGGTGTAAACTGCATGCGGTAAAATCGTTTGGACATTGTATGTACCATCTCTGCTGACATGCACATTCCCGGCAGAGGCGGTATCAGAAGCGTTATTCCAAAACGTAAGATCACCAGCTGTTCCAAGCAAAGAGACAGTATAGGGATCGGTCAATTTTCCAAGACCAGAAATCGTAAAGGTGACATTGATAAAACCCGAACAAGTAACCGCTTGCGGTACATCTTCGCAATTACCATTCCAAACATTCCGCAAATTCAGACGCAAATATTTGCCATCTGTCGTCAAACTATCTGGGGAGGGCGTATAAGGAATCGATATAACAGCTGCGGAAACTGGAAAAGTAATTGACAAGGAAAAAAATAAAAAACAAAAGCATATGATAGAACAAAAGATAAAATTTACTTTTTGCTGCACTCTTTTCATATCAGATCTCCTTTTTCTTATTATACCTGTTTCTGTTTTTTCTCGTCAACTGTTTTTGTGATTTTCATAAAAATTGACAAAATAACTTTGATTTTCTTGTGCGTTTTTCACAAGGATAGATTGCATTTTTGGACTTCTTCCAAAAACCGTTTCCAAACCATTCGGCAGATAGTACTGGTTCAGCAAATACACATATACTATGATAAAAATAAAGAGCCGCTGCATCGTATAAATCGATACAACAGCTCTTTTTCTTTCATTACAATCGCTTAATGTTCCATCAATTCACAAATCAAATTGGAGAATGCCACAGGATCAGCAATCGGCATCCCCTCAATCAACAACGCCTGATTATAAAGCAGCTGGCTGTACTTGCCCAGTGTTTCCTCATCCAAAGTCTGCAATTTCTGATAAATCGGATGCTCTGGATTCAATTCCAATACAGTCTGTGCCTGTACTGGCTGATCCACACCCGGCATTGCATTCAGCGTTTTTGCCATTTCCATAGACAAATCGCCTTCATTGCTCAAACAAACCGGATGGGATTTCAGACGACCGGACAACTTTACCTTTGCAACCTTGCCCTCCAATGCCTTCTGCATCTTCTCCAGCATATCCTTGCTAGCAGTCTCCTTCTCCTCCAGAGCTTTCTTTTCCTCTTCGCTCTCCAGATTCAGGTCATTCGCAGACACCGATTTAAATTCCTTCTCCTTGTACTTCATCAACATCTTAATGGCAAACTCATCTACATTATCCGTAAAGTACAGGATTTCATAGCCCTTGTCCTTGACCAATTCCGTCTGCGGCAATGCTTCAATTCTGGCAACGCTCTCCCCGCAGGCATAGTAAATACAAGTCTGTTCCTCTGGCATCCGGTCTACATATTCTGCCAGACTGGTCAGCTTCTGATCCTTAGAAGAAGTGAACAGCAACAGGTCTTGCAACAAATCTTTGTGCATGCCATAATCAGAATAAACGCCATACTTCAACTGCAAGCCAAATGCCTGATAGAATTTCTCGTACTGTTCCCGTTCATTCTTCATCATCCGGCTGAGTTCATTTTTAATTGTACGCTCAATGCTCTTGGCAATCAACCGCATTTGTGCATCATGCTGAAGCATTTCACGGGAAATGTTCAAAGAAACATCCTCCGAATCGACCAATCCCTTGACAAAGCTGAAGTAATCCGGCAGCAGATCTTCACAGCGATCCATAATCAATACGCCGTTTGCATACAGCTGCAAACCCTTTTCATATTCCTTAGAATAATAATTATAAGGTGCCCGTTCCGGAATGTACAGCAATGCATCATAGGTAACAGTTCCCTCATTGTGAATCAATGCATGGTGCAGCGGATTGCTGTAGTCATTAAATTTATCCTTATAGAAATTATTGTAATCGTCATCTGTCAGTTCGCTCTTGTTTTTCTTCCAGAGCGGTGTCATACTGTTCAGTGTAACATTTTCAATATATTCCTCATATTCATCCGAATCTTCTTTCTTTCTGGATTTCTGCATATCCATCCGGATTGGGAAACGAATATAATCGCTGTAACGCTTTACAAGTGACTGAATGCGGTACTGATTCAGGAAATCACTGTACTTTTCTGCCCCTTCTTCCTTGTCTTCTTCATCCGGCAGAATTTCCAATGTGATTTCTGTTCCGACCGTTTCCTTGTCACATTCATCAATGGTATAACCATCTGTTCCCTCAGACTGCCATACATACGCCTTATCTGCACCAAATGCCTTGGACTTTACTGTAACACGGCTGGCTACCATAAAGGCAGAATAGAAACCAACACCAAATTGTCCAATAATCTGATGGTCATCTTCCATCTGATTCTCACTCTTGAACTGCAAAGAGCCACTATTTGCAATCGTACCCAGATGTTCTTCTAATTCTTCCTTTGTCATACCAATTCCGTTATCCTTGATGGTCAAGGTACGTTCTGCCTCATCCGGAATGATGTCAATCGCAAAATCAGACTTTTTCATATTGACACTGTCATCCGTCAAAGAACGGAAATACAGCTTATCAATGGCATCGCTGGCGTTGGAAATCAGTTCCCGCAGAAAGATTTCCTTATGTGTATAAATTGAATGAATCATCAAATCTAAGAGCCGCTTGGACTCTGCTTTAAACTGTTTTTGTTCCATATACCAATCCCGACTGCGTTGCCACAGTCGCTCCCTTCTAAAATTAGCACTCTTTCTATTGGAGTGCTAACACTATTATAGCACTCGTGCTAAATCCGTCAAGGTATTTTTTGAATTATTTACAATTTATTTACAAACGAAATGTCTGGAAATACCTCGTACAGGTAGAAGCATCTACGACCATCACCGTCCCATTCAACCATTTCAAATGTTCCCTTAATTTATTCTGTATTCGCCGCATAATCATTTTTTTGCTTCGGGTTTGAGAATCAAAATTCCCTTCT
Source organism: Oscillospiraceae bacterium (assembly GCA_030523195.1). Classification (GTDB taxonomy): domain Bacteria; phylum Bacillota; class Clostridia; order Oscillospirales; family Ruminococcaceae; genus Ruminococcus_C. Next base: position 35,213 of record JAUNJC010000003.1, on the reverse strand, counting down.
AAAAATAAAATGACATTCAGTGTCAAAGTTCCTTTTTTCAATTTTTCCCACTGTTTCCAATAACAATCATAAATTTGTGCATCTAACTCTATTCCCTTGGAATATGTAGCTGCTCCTGCCATACAGGCAACCGTAGAAGCAACTTTTTTTGCAATTTCGATATCAAAGGAATCTTCCATCTGAAACAAACAATGTTTTGCCTCCAATGAACTTTTAATTTCATTACAATTTGGAATTTTATTAAGAATGGATTTTTTATGTTGTTCCAAATTAGTATCGGTGCGCCAAATACTTTCTGACTCATGTCCAGTACAATTTTTCACTTCAATTAGCATCAAGCGATCTTTTGTCAATGCGATAAAATCAACGCCTTTTCCTTCTGGCATTCTTTCTGCAAAAGATTTGCGATAAAATTTTGTATCATCAAACTTCATTGCAGTCGCATTCGCTCCAAAATCAAATTGCAAACTTCCCTCTGTCATGATCATGGCATCATCCCCAATTCTCTATCATAGAGTGCATCAAATTCCTCCATAATCGCATTATGTTGTATATTCTCTAACGAATTTCCTACTTCTAATTGGATGTCCTGTTTTCCATCTGCTTCCGTTTGTTGAAACAGAGAAAAAAACTGAATATCCACATTTTTAGGATTTGCCTTTGGATAAGCAGTCATGAGTTGAAATGCCTGTTGAATAAAATAACTGTGTGTTGCAATAAAAATCTGAACACCCATTTTTGCCAATTCTGCAAGCATTTGTGTGACATGATAGATCATTTTTGGATTCATATTGGATTCCGGTTCATCCCAAAATAGAATAGACTGCGAATTCAAACTGCCAGAAAGAATCAAATACATAATAGTGGAAAGTTTTCGATAACCTTCTGATACAAGCCCAATTCCCCGCCATTCTTCCTTAAATAAAAATGGTTATCTTTTTGTACAATGTTGCCATCTATGATCTTCTGAAGTGCAGAGAGAACATTGTTCTGCTCCTTTGTATTCGCTCCTTTCTTTAAAGGACGCAACAATAACTTTGCTAAATCATAATAAGTCTCATCAAACTCAATGTGAAATTCATCATATAAGGATGTAAAGTTCCCAGTAGCAGAAATAATTTCCTTTGGTGGAATATAAATTGGTATAAATGGTTCTATCTCATTTTTCACAACCGCATTCATATCTATTCCATTCACCTGTCGATTTCCAAATCCAAATGATAATTTATCCGATTGCTCCAAAAAAATTTCTACTTCTGCCCGATTGCTCCCTTGCTTTCTTCCAACCAGTCGTCCAATTGCATCCCGTTCTGGTCGAAATACACCTGTTATTTTTTGAACCAAATGCTTTTGAAACGGTTCTTTCAAGATTGTTTTTTTCTGATTCATGCTATCTGAAATGGCTTTAGTAGAAGCATAGAGAATTTTTAAAATAGCTGTTTTCCCAGTAGAGTTTTCCCCAAAGATTAAATTGATCCCATCGGAAAATTGCATGGAAAGCGAATGAAATATCATAAAATTTTCTAATTCTACCTGTTTTATTTTCAAAAAAACCACCTTTCTTCCTACCATATTGACTATTATTTATTATATCGTTATACTTTCCAAAAGTCAACCGCATGATACAGACAAAATTAAAAACCAATCTTCTATCTCCGACCAGTTCTATAAAAAGATTTCATATTGCTTTTTTGCACGCCCAAACGATACGATACGCTTCTATTCTTTTCTTGTCACCACAGTCTCTCATTTTCCGTATATTTCATAAAAGCACCTGTTTTGCAAAGAGAAAGCACGCTTCCCCCGTAATTGCAAAAAAAATTTGATTTTAATTTCAACATTTTATTTACAGCAGGGACATTTGATTTCTATTACTATAAACTTTCATGAATAAATTTATAAATTCCAGTCAGACCGCTTGTCAGGTCCCAAAAACTATGCTACAATAAAAGCGATTCCTGTTTTGCCTGTAACACACTCTGAAATCGTTTCCGTACCACATGACAGAGTCCAATGGCAGGAAGACAAACAAAAAACCAAAGCACCGAAAACGGCAGACAAATCTGCCCGAACAGGTTCAGCGGAACCTCTCGGTAACTCCAAACGTGCCACTGCATAATCAAATTATCCAACACACCAACCACCATCTCTAGTGCAGTAATCATAAAAGCACCAGATAATGCTTGTAAAAACAAGGTGTGCTGTGGTGCCGTTCCATGCATCCAGTAAAGCAGTATCCCCACAATTCCACCAAGCAGCGTCATCGTCCAATGTGTATAGCCCCTCGTGGCAATCTCCAGAAGACTATAAATAAAACAGCCGAGCAAAAATATAAATGCCAGCTCGTAACTGTGAATTTTCTGCGGTGCAGTCATATATTTCACCTTCTTTGTTTTGATTGATTTTATACTGCAAGTTTGTTCTGCCTTTTAGTATAAACCAGAATGCTTGTGGTATACCATATAGAAAGAAAGGAATTTTATCCATGAGAAGAAGTGGTATTCTAATGCACATTTCCAGTCTGCCCTCTCGCTACGGCATCGGCAAACTGGGCAAATCCGCTTATCAATTTGCGGACTTTCTTAAAAAAAGCGGCGTTTCTGTCTGGCAGATTCTTCCGCTCTCTCCAACCAGCTACGGCGATTCCCCCTATCAATCTTTTTCTGCCTACGCTGGCAATCCCTACTTTATCGATTTTGAACTGCTCGAAGAACAGGGGTTGCTGCAACATACAGACTACGCTGACCTAAACTGGGGCAGTCCGAATAAAGTTGATTACGAACGACTCTATCAAATGTGTTTCCCCATTTTGCGGAAAGCATTCGCTGCTTTTGACTGTAAACAGTCAGACTATCTGGCATTCTGTGAAAAACAGCATGCTTGGCTGCCAGACTATGCATTGTTTATGGCACTGAAATTTGCCCATAATGGAAATGCATGGGAGAAATGGGAACCGGAGCTGGCAATGCGAGATCCAGAAGCCCTTCAAAAGGCTCGCTCACAGTACGCAGAGGACATCCAATTCTTTCAGGTCATGCAGTACTGGTTCTATACCCAATGGGACAAACTGAAATCCTACTGCAATCAAAATGGTCTGGAGTTAATTGGTGATATGCCCATTTATGTCTCCTATGACAGCGTAGAAGTCTGGGCACAGCCAGAACTGTTTGAACTGGATGAACAGCATAAACCCATTTCTGTTGCCGGATGTCCGCCGGATGTTTTTTCGCCAACTGGGCAGCTCTGGGGCAATCCCCTCTATAACTGGGACTATCATAAGAAAACCGGTTATGAATGGTGGATTCAGCGGTTGGCGTTCGCCACTTCTATTTATGATACCGTTCGTATTGACCACTTCCGTGGTTTTGAAAGCTACTATAGCATTCCCTATGGCAACCCAACTGCGGAAATCGGCGAATGGCGAAAAGGCCCCAATACAGATTTGTTTTCTGCTGCACAAAAAGCACTTGGCAAGCTATCCATCATTGCAGAAGATCTCGGATTTATCACACCGGAAGTCCAAGAAATGCTGGATGCCTGCGGTTATCCGGGCATGAAAGTGACACAATTCGCTTTCAGTGAAGGGGCAAAAAGCACCTATCTGCCGCAAAATTATAAAACTGCCAACTGCATTGCCTACACGGGTACGCACGATAATATGACCCTAAACGGTTGGGTTTACGGTGCAACCGATAAAGAAATCAGCTTTGCAAAACGCTATTTGCGAGTCAGAGACCGAAAAGATTTACCAGAAGCCATGCTGCGTCTCACCTGGGGCAGTATTGCAGATCTTGCCATTGGACAAGTGCAGGACTTCCTGCAAGAACCGGCAAATGCACGAATGAACACCCCATCTACTGCATTCGGCAACTGGCAGTACCGCACAACAGCAAAGCAATTCCACCACAAGCTTTCTAAGAAAATTTATCAGCTTAACGCCCTGTATAACCGTCTGCCAGAAGCAGAAGAAGATACAGAAGGAACAGAACAGGAGGACTAATTCCCATGCAGAAAGATGTATTCAAAACCCAACTGACACAGGCACTCGCTGGCATTGCTCCAAAGGATGCCACCCCACAGCAGCTGCATCAGGCAATCGGCGATGTGATCATGCACAATATTGCAGCAGACTGGAACAAAAGCACACAGGCACACGAACAAAACCGCCGTGCTTGCTACTTTTCTATGGAATTTCTGGTGGGCCGTGCGGTTTTCAACAACCTGCTCTGTCTTGGCTGCTATGATGAAGTAGAAGCAGCTTTACAGGAACTGGGCGTTTCACTCTCTTCCCTGGAAGAAATTGAAGACGCTGCTCTCGGCAACGGTGGTCTGGGACGGCTGGCAGCCTGTTTCCTTGATAGTGCAGCCACACTGAACTTACCGCTGGACGGCTACGGCATTCGTTATCGATATGGACTGTTCAAACAGTCCATTGTAGATGGTTTCCAAAAAGAAGAACCGGACAACTGGATGCAATATGGAGATGCTTGGTCGGTTCGCTGTGAAAAGGATGCTGTATTGGTACACTTTAACGGACAGACTGTCAAGGCAGTTCCATATGATATGCCAGTCATTGGCTGCAAAACCTCCCACATCGGCACGCTGCGTCTATGGCAGGCAGAACCGGTAAAGACCTTTGACTTTGACCTGTTTAATCAACAAAAATATCTGGAAGCCGCTGCGGAAACCGTTTATGCAGAGGACATCTCCCGTGTCCTCTATCCAAATGATGACACTTGGGAGGGCAAAAAACTCCGTCTGAAACAGCAATATTTCTTCTGTGCTGCCTCCCTATCCGACATTTTGAAAAAGCATAAGGCAACCTACGGCACACTGGACAATCTGGCTGATAAGCTTGCTGTACAGCTGAACGATACCCATCCGGTGATTTCCATTCCGGAACTGATTCGGTTGTTGCTGCTGGATGACAGCAGCCGGACATTTGCAGATGCCTTTGCCATCGCACAAAAGGTGTTCCGCTATACAAACCATACGGTTATGCCGGAGGCACTGGAAAAATGGGACTGCCATTTGGTAGAACAACTGCTGCCGCAGCTGTATCCGATTATTGTTCAAATCAATGAGGCACTGCTAACCGATTTGTATCAGAAGAACATTCCGGCAGAACAGATTACGAAAATGAAAATCATTCAGAATGGCATGGTGCACATGGCACATCTGGCGGTTTATGCCTCTTCCTATACCAACGGTGTAGCTGCCATTCACACCCAGATTTTGAAGGATACCGTATTGGCAGACTGGTACAAAATCTGGCCGGAACGATTCTTCAACGAGACAAACGGCATTACCCAGCGGCGTTGGCTGGCACTATGCAATCAGGAATTGTCCGGGCTGCTAACCGAATTAGCAGGTTCAGACGCATGGATGACCGATCTGGCACAGCTGAAACAGCTCGAAGACAAGGGAACACCAGACGTTCTCCAGCGATTCTGCGACATCAAGCAGACCAAAAAACAGCAACTGGCAGATTTCATTGCTGCCAAGGAAGGCATCCAAATTGACCCGAATACCATTTTTGATATTCAAATTAAGCGGCTGCATGAATATAAGCGGCAGTTGTTAAATGCCTTCTCCATTCTCTACCTATACGAAGGCATCAAGGATGGCAGCATTCAAAACTTTACCCCAACCACATTCCTGTTTGGTGCAAAATCTGCACCGGGCTATCGGCGGGCAAAGGCAATCATCAAGTTCATCAACGAAGTGGGCAAGCTGATTGCAAATGATCCGGAAGTCTGTGATCTCATCAAGGTTGTTTTTGTTTCCAATTACAATGTTTCCTATGCGGAAAAGCTGGTGGCAGCAGCAGATGTTTCTGAACAGATTTCGACTGCTGGTACGGAAGCGTCCGGTACAGGCAATATGAAACTAATGCTGAATGGTGCAGTAACACTCGGCACATACGACGGTGCCAATGTAGAAATCGTAGAGGAAGCAGGCGAGGAAAACAACTATATTTTCGGTGCACGGGTGGAGGATCTGGAAAAAATCGTTCCGCAGTATAACAGCCGGAAAATTTTCTCTGAAAATCCAAAGATTCGCCGTGTGGTAGAGCGTTTGATTGATGGTACCCTTTCGGACGGCGGCAGCGGCGACTTCCGGGAACTGTACTATGCCCTGCTGGATGGTGCAAGCTGGCATGCTCCAGATCACTACTACCTGCTCGGCGATTTGGAAAGCTATGTAGAAGCAAAACTGCGGTGCAATCAGGATTACAAGGATCGGATGGCATTTGCAGCTAAGCAGTGGCAAAATATCTGCCATGCTGGTAAGTTCAGTTCCGACCGTACCATTGCCGGTTATGCAGAGGAGATCTGGCAGATTGAACCAGTCATGTAATGCATACGATTTCTAAGTAATCATTAAGGGGAACAGGCATGTTATCTACTGTCCTCTATTGCAAACAACGGTGTTGTTTGCAATGCCGCTAAAAGCGGCTGCAAAGCCATCGGCTTTGCGAGGACAGTATGAACGGCGGCTCTTGGTGGCAAAGACACCACCGGCAATTCATTGCCGGTATTGCAAATTGTAGATTTTGCAATAGAGCCTAGTATAATGCCTTCCCCTTTCTCTTTCTTCATAGAATGGTAAAATTATACATGAAAAATTTCCCATTCTAATAAAAATACTCTCATTTTCAATAAGGAGGATGTTCAAAATGAAAAAAATCAATTCCATCATTGCATGCAGTGCATCTCTGCTGTTGACCGCAACCTGTACCGGCTGCGGAGATACCGGAATGGAATCCTACGCTCCTGTTTCCCCCCAACCCCAAACAGAAGCCAGCACGAAAGCACCTGTTCCAGCGACAACTGCAAAGCCTGTCCCAACGGCCACGATAGCGGAAACAACCGCAGCACCAACCGAACCGGAAATCACCGATATTTATGCAGATGTTGTCTCTGATTACTGCAACGAATGTGCAGGCATGTCTTATCCATATTCCTATGCCATGGCAGATTTAGACTTAGATGGTTATCCGGAGTTAATGGTCAAAACCGGCACATGTGAAGCCGAGTATATGTATGTCGTTTGGACAAAAGGTGCAAACGATACGGCGATCAAAGCCGGAGAATGTTCCGGTTTCCACACATCACTGTATTACAATTGTCAAAACGGTTTGCTGTACACCAACTCCTGTCAAATGGATGGCGAACGTCTGGAGGAATGCAGCCTGCACAATCAACAAATTCAGTTTACCAATTCCTATAGTTGGAATCTGCGGGACAGTGCCTATTATCAGGAACATGGCTATTATGATCCTACCCTGATGGAAAATGTCTATGCATTGAGCGAACGGGATATAACAGATTACGTCTTTGCTGTCAGTGATATGATTGATGGCACGCCCGGTGAAACCATGACCATAGAGGAATACATCCAAAAAACCAGCGAAAATCAGCAGACAGAGGCAGCAGCAACGGTATCAGAGGATACCTTGAGAAGCAACATACTCGCACAATGCAGCGGCAATCAACTGGACTGGTTCTATGATGACTTTGACGGAGACGGCACTTACGAGGCATTCGCCATTGACGGCAACAGCAGTGATTTCGGCAATGAAATCCAAGGCATCTATTATGCAGATGCCTCCGGCAATGTGACCTTGATTGGTACAACCTTCTGGGGCGGCTTCGGTTCTGGCAGAGTCGTTGATTACAGCAGCAGTAAAAAGTTCTTTGTCCTGAATACACACAACGGCGGTTCTGGCTCTACCGACTACTTATACAGCGTAAAAGAAGGGAACTACTATGAATCCAATCTCTCTGGTTCTCTATATGGATTTCAGGTAGATGAAAATGGTGCCTATACATTTGAACCCGGTTCGGATGCCCACGAACGCCCACAAATCCGCCTGTACTACGACGAAAGTACAGAGGATTTCTACCAATAAGGGAACATCTGCTTCAAGTGTAATACCACGGAAATCTATTTTCGGATTTTTTTGGAAAACTTGTGCGAATCGTCCGGCAGATTTGCTTCGCTCTCTGCCTGTGATCGCTGTCCGCCCTTCTGTACGTGATACCAATTTACAATCTCTTTCTCCTAAATATCACATCGTCTATCACGTTTTGTTTTTATATGGCAAACAGCGAATCTCTTCTCTTCCAGATTACAATTTTCTCTGATTGCAACGTTTGTTAAGGGGAACAGCTTGTTCCCCTTAACAATCCCCTTTCGCCAAGCTGAGCCAGCTTGACCGCAGTCGCCTGCGGCATTAGAATGAAAACCATCATTTAAAAATTGATTTCCGTGAGACAATACAGACCATAAAACAGCAGCCTGCCAGTTTTCGGCAGACTGCTGTTTATTTTGTATGATATTTTCATTTTGAAAAGAATTAGAACGATGCGTCCAGACCTGCTGATTTTTTTGCATAGTAGGTCAGTACGGAAACAGCATCTTCTACACTGATATTGCCGTCAAAATCCACATCTGACAACCGTTTTTGCGAAGCAGTGAGGTTGCACTCCAATGCCGCAGAACTTCTTGCATAGGCAGTGAGAATGGCAACTGCGTCTTCCACTGCAATGACACCATTTTCATCGGCATCCCCAAGCTGAATAATCGGCGTAGCACTCGCTGCCAGTTCTTCAAAGGAAACCCCTCTTATCTGCGAGTCAAAGTCAGTCAAGGATGATTGTTCTTTTACCGTTTCGTCCGCAAAAAGGAAGTACAGCATATCTTCACTCGCAGCCATACAGAAGTAATATTGCTGACTCAAATCATAGATACTGTATTCTGTAGAAAGATATTGATCGGTCTGCATATCATATAGAATGATGTCACCAGCACCCTGTACACCCATTCCAATATAAACCAAATATCGGCTGTTGCTAGTACTTGCAAACGGATACAGATAACTAACTTCATTATAATATAGTACTTGCACCTGTTCAAATGTCATCTGTCCACAAGTTCTCCAGCTGTCTGCTGTCGGATTATAAATTGCCTGCGGCAGGGTTTCATCCGTTTCAAAATCTGGGAACATATCCATGGACAGCACCAACTCCCCTGCCATCCAATGGCAGGAAACGGAGGAGCGATCAAATGGCATTTCAGAAGTACGAACCGTTTCCTTTGTATTTGGATTATATTCACAAACCAAGGAATGTGCTTCCACCTCTTCATTTACCTGCATTCCAACAAGCCAGAGTGTACCGTCACCAACCGTAAAACTTGCAACTTCACTCAATTCCTGTGGGAAACCACAATCTTTCCAACTGCCCTGTTCAAAATCATAGCATAAAATCCGTTTTGTTGTGTTTTCTTCGTCCATCGAATAGGCAGCAATGACATACAGCTGATGATCGGATACGGCATAAGATGTCGCACTCGGCACAATCTCCTCAATCGTTGGGAATCCAGTGGAATCCAGTAAGGTCCAGCCTTCTGTCATATCCAACTGATACATCCACCCATCGGCATCACATCTGTAAAAGGCACCATTGAAACAGAAAATTTTACCGTCAAAGAAGATTTCTCCCTGTTCTGGTATGGAAACAAGAGTTTCCGGCAAGGTACCTGCTGCATAATACGAATTGATCTGATAAATCATATCGGCGTTTTCATCACAGAAGGTAATGTGCAGGAAACACCGCTCATAATCTGACACATCCAATACCATTTCAGTATCTGTGTGGCGAATCGTCTGCACATCGGCAAAGGTATCATAAGAGTAAGATGTAATATTGTCCAGATTGCGTCCCGTCAACGTCAATTCTCCGGTTTCTGTATTCAAGCTGGAATCCAGTACACACGGTCTGCCGCTTTCCAGTTGTGAAAAATCCAGTACACCGCCCGTTTTTACCAAACCATTCAATTGTTCTGCCGGACGGGTGCAGCACAGCAAATCCGTTGCAATTTCCAAGGCATCTGCATTCGGATTCCGCAATGCCAACAGACCAGCCGCTGCGGTAACATACGGGGTTGCCATAGAAGTTCCGTTCAGATAGATATACTGCGGATAATTTGTTCCGTCATTGACGGTACTAATGTAGAAATCATCCAGATAAATCCGCACCTTGCCGCCGGGTGTCAGCTCATCCAGCTGCCATACCAGTGCCTGCATTTCTCCATCCGTTCCATTTATATTGGAAGGGATCGTATTCCAGCGGCCTACCTGATTCACTTCATATGTCCCAGTCCCCAGAACAGATTCTGTTTCTGAATCTCCATATGCACCGCTTTCCGTCAACGTATTCTGTGCAACTGTGATATTGCATCCTGTATCTTCTGTTTCCATTTTAAAACGAATGCAAAAGTCTCGCAATTCCTCTTCTGTGACAGCATAGGGCAGCGGTAAATACAATTTGCCTGCTGCACCATCTTCCGGCACAATGTATTCCCAACAAAGAGAACCTCCCTGCTCCGGTGTGCCAAAATAAACATCCTGCGACAGCGTCAAAAACTGTTCTGCCTCTGGTGTTCCATAGGACAGCATCAGCTGTCCTTGTCCGATTCCATCAGACAATTTGTCTGCCTCCACCAATGCAGGCACAGAAGCAGAAAAATCTTCTGACAAGGCAATCCATTCTGCCTTCTGTTCCTCTGAAAATGCAGATGGTTCAAAATATGGTTCAGAATAGGTGGAAAGGATATTAACACCCGGTGCAGCCAAATCGACCGTTTCCACACCATAGTTAGAAAAGTTTGCAAGGTTGTCATTTTCGTCCGTTGCTGCAACAGAAATAATATAAGGATTGTCTAAGCCGCTTGGATAATCTGCTACATTATCTACATTGATGCCGTCGTTCCCAGAGGCACAGAGAGACAATGCCCCTTTCTGTCCAACCAATGTTATAATCAGGTTCATAATATCGCCAAATCCTTCAGCACCAATCAACGGGCCGCCCCAGGAATTGTTGATCGCTGTTACATTTACACCCAAATTTTGTGCATTATAGATATACTCATAAGCCGCAACCTCTGAATAAACCCCACTATAACCGTCTCCGTCCAGAATTTTCAATGCCATAATCTTCACGCTGTCTGCATTGCTCTGTTCCAGAACAGAAGAAATAATTCCGGCACAATGTGTGCCATGTCCATTGTCATCCGTTGGGTCATCATCCCAGTTCACACAATCATAACCATGCAGTCCCTCCAACTCTCCGCTTTCGGCATAGGGATTTTCCCAGAGGTGAGACTGCAAATCCGGATGGGAAAAATTGATGCCCGTATCTACAATCGCAACGACCGATTCTGTATCGGTAAGCGTACCATCCAGTGCCTCTACGTTCATATCTGCGTCAAGTGTTCCGCCATTTTGTCCCTTATTCTCCAGTGCCCAAAGGAAATCCTGATGATCTGTGACAGAACGGGTTTCGATTTTCCAGTTGGGCTCTGCACAAACAACATTGGACTGCTGTTCCAATCGTGCAATCAGTTCTTCTGTTGATTCTGTTTCAGAACGTACCAAGGAAACCGAAATGTTGTCCGGTGCAGCAGCAGCACTTCCCAGCAAGGGCAGTTCTTCGGTATCGGTTTCCGGCTGCAAATCAAATGTAGCCGTATGTACCACGGCTGCCGTACTGCTCGTTCCGCCTTGCAGCAATGGCATACCAGATGTGAGAACAATTGCTTCCCCCTCTATCCAATCTGCGGTAGGTTCTGCGGAATTAGTATCCGCTGCAACGGCTGGAAAAACAGATGCGGAAGAAGCCGTCAAAGCAAGGGATACGATCCACGCCAGTACTGTATGTTTTCTCATGAAAACGCCTCCTTTTGTCAATTTTTTGAGTTCCCTTTCAGCACTTTTCATATAGAACCATGTTCCAAAAGTACTATAAGATGCGATTTTATATAAAAAGCACAAAATATATAATAAAACTGTTATAATTATATCACATGTCGTACAACTTTTCTTGTTTTTTCTATGTTACTTCTATGAATAAACAAATTTTATCATTTTTCTTTTCCAATTGGCGGTACAGTATGCCAAGAAATGATACCGTTTTCCTCATAAAGATATTGCCCTGCCTCTGCATCATAGACATAATAACCATCTGGAATCCCTGCCTGATAGTAGTGTAACAATGCATCACAAAACTGATTTACCGCCTGCACGCCGTCTTCTCTGCCTTTTTGCAACATAGGGTTCAATTGGGAAAAAATCTCGCTGATGCGATCGTTGTCCGATGCATTGGTGTAATAGAGTTGAGCAGAACCATATGTCAAAAGATAATCATACACTTCACAATCCAATTCCGCAGCATTGGCGGAAAAATCCAGATAAAGCCAGACACCGTTTTCTGCTGATGGAAATTCCTGCTGAAAGTCAGAGATCGCAATTTCCCGTGCTGCCTCTTGACCGCTAAGCGGTGTTTCGCCAATCCGGACACCCACTGCCATTTGCAGCGTCTCACTGGTTTCCTGCAACGCATCCGACATTGTTTGCAATTCTGTTTCCGTAAAGCGGCTGGGATCCTCACAAATCAAAATCGCTTGTTTGCTCTGGTCATAGAATCCATCAGAGGCAGTGGATTCTGATGATTCTGTATCGTTCTGATACCGAACAAACACCGCCGTTGCAAGAATCACCAAAATCGGTAATCCAATCAACAAAAGCAGCCAAAACCGAATGGGATGATTTTGGGATTGAGGCGGTTCTATTTCTGAATGCAAAGTCGGCAGCAACTGTCCGCAATTTTCACAGTAAATGGAATCCTGTTCTTCCTGTTGGATACCGCAATAAGGACAAGTAATCATGCTATCTCCTCTCTGTTCTGAGAATAAAAGAAGCTTGCCGGTATCAGACCGCAAGCTTCTTCTGCTGCTATACTACGTGCTCTTTTCGTTTTTTGTATTCTGAAATTCTATGTTTTACTTTCCAATTACCACAACAATTTCATTGTGCTCTGCGAGCATTTCTGCCGGAATATAATCTCCTTCCAGCATTTCTCCATTCAATATCAGCGATACGACACCACTTTCTACATGCTGTGGATTCTGAACGGTAATCTCCAGCTGCTTGCCACGGAATAATTTGTGCATCTTCATACCGTCCCATTCTGCCGGAATAGATGGACGAATCGCCAGACCATCTGCATCTGGACGCATACCGCAAATGCCTTCCACACAGCCCACCATAACCGTTGAAGCAGTCCCTGTCAGCCAGTGGACATGTGCTCGTCCTGCATAAGGAGATGCCGAAGATTCTGTAAACTGTCCGTGTACATACGGTTCCATGACACGAATTTCTGCCTTCTCATTCATGGCTGCCGGCGAACTCTCCATAAAGTACCGGAATGCAGCATCCCCATGTCCCAGCAACGCTTCTGCCAGAATCAGCCAGCCCTGTGACTGCGAGAAAATGCCGCCGTTTTCTTTCGTATCCGGATTAAAAATGTGCATCAATGCACCATCAAAATAATGCTGCCGATATGGCGGTTCCAGCAGTTTTGCACCATATGGGGTATCCAGAATTTCTGCAACAGACCGCATCGCAGTATCAGCCTGCTCTTTGCTGGCAAAACCAGAAATGACACTCCAACTCTGCGGATTCAGCCACATATTTGCTTCTGGGTCTTTCTTTGCCCCTACAATCACACCATCTTCCCGAATACCACGGATAAAGCGGTCTTCATCCCAGCAGGTTTCCAATGTTGCTGCCAGCTTTGCCTGTGTCTCTTCCAGATAATCCACATAAACAGCGTCATTCCGTTCTGCTGCCAGTTTTTTCATCATTGTCATAGCGTAATACAGCTGGAATGCAACAAAGGTGGATTCGCCTTTCTTGCCAAGCCGCAGACAGTCATTCCAGTCCGCATGCAGTCCAGCCGGCATATTGTGATCGCCAAGCCGCTCCATAGAGAACTGAATGGCACGCTTCAGATGATCATAAACCGTATCTTTCCCACCGTTTGCATAGACAATGATCTCATCATAAAACGCCTTGTTACCACTTTCTCCGACATACTTTGCAATAGTCGGGAACAGCCACAGGGCATCGTCTGCCCGGTAGGACGGATGTCCGGTTTCCTTTACATAATCTGGATCATCCGGTGTATTTTCATGCCCGGCATTGTGGGTGAATTTTACCAACGGCAAACCGCCGCCGTTGTCCACCTGTGCCGACAACATAAAGCGAATTTTATCCGCTGCCAATTCCGGATCTAAGTGGATAATCCCCTGAATGTCCTGTACCGTATCCCGATAGCCATAGCCATTCCGCAAACCACAATAAATGAAAGAGGCTGCTCTTGACCAGATAAAGGTAATAAAGCACTGATATGCATTCCAGACATTGATCATATTGTTGAATGCTTCGGACGGTGTTTCCACTGAGAAGTGTTCTAATTTTTCATGCCAGAACTGCTTGAGTGCATTGACTTCGGCATCTACCTTGCCAGCGGTTTCATAGGTGTGCAGAATGGCATCTGCCTCCTCACTGGTTTTTCTGCCCAGTACAAAAATCAATTCCTTAGATTCGCCCGGCTGTAAGGTTAATTCCGTCTGCAACGCACCACAGGAGTTGGCGTTATAATTCAACTCATTGTCACACTTGCCGCTTTCCACTGCAATCGGATTGGAATAGGTACGGTAAGCCCCGATAAAGTGTTCCAGACTGCCGTTGTAGCCCGTAACGGGTGCCCCTACCATGCCAAAAAACCGACTGGTAGCATCTTGTTTGCTGTATTCGCTGATATACTGCATGATTTTATTTTTCTCAAATGCCGTACGAGAGATGAACAGGGAATACTGCAAGTTAACCTGATCCTGTTCGTAATTATCCTCGTTGGTAAATTCCACAAAACCGAATACAGATAATTTTCTAGGGCGATCACTCTGATTGGTAATCACGGCACGCCAAACTTCATGCGTTGCCCCGTCCGGTACATAATAGGTCACATCGGAACGAATCCCGCTGTATTCTGCGGAAATGACCGTATAAGCCGTGCCGTGCCGACAGGTACTCTTGTAAGTGTCCAACGGCTTGCCAACTGGCTGCCAAGAAGCTGACCAGTAATCGGCAGCATCATTGTCCCGCAAATAAAGATACCGTCCCGGCAATGCCATATTGGAATTAAACCGATAACGTGTAATTCTGCCGTTTGCACCAGATTTTACAAAGCTATAGCCGCCGGCATTGTTGGAAATGATCGCACCATATTCCGGTGAACCGAGGTAATTTGCCCAAGCGGACGGTGTGTCCGGTCGGGTGATGACATATTCCTTGTTCGCAAGGTCAAAATATCCGTATTGCATGGGATAGTACTCCTTTTTTCATTTTTTATGCAGCCGTTATACTAGGCTCTATTGCAAAATCTACAATTTTGCAATACCGGCAATTCATTGCCGGTGGTGGCTTTGCCACCAAGAGCCGCCGTTCATACTGTCCTCGCAAAGCCGATGGCTTTGCAGCCGCTTTTAGCGGCACTGCAAACAACACCGTTGTTTGCAATAGAGGACAGTATATAATATTATGGATTCGGCTCTTCCAACTGATTCTGTAGTCTTTTTATCATATCATACTCTCTGTGGGATTGCAAGAGAAAAGCTGTAAAATTTTGAACGATTTTATCCTATCCACACAATGAAAATGCATTCTATGGATACCAATCGCAATTTTCTCAATCCCACCAGAAATACCAGATGGTAGATTGTTTCAATTCTTCTGCCAATGCAGAAATCGAACCCATTCCCTGTTCTACAATATCACTGCAAAATGCATACTGTTCTTTTGCCAATGCAATTGCATCGGCTTCAGAAACCGGTTTCGATACAATGCACTCCAGTGTATCTGAACCGATACAGGCAGGCACAGCACCATACTTTTCATACCAATACTGAAAGACAGCCATCATATCCTCCGAATCTGGACAGTCGTTCCAGCCGCCAAACGGCAGCCATGCAAATACCTCCCAAGGGTTTACAGTTGGGATCTCTACCAGATACAACGGCATTTCTTTCCGAAATCTCAACGCTGTCTGCAAAGACAAAAAACGGTGCAGTCCCTGTGATGTCCTTCCATCAGAGGAAAATAAAGTATGCTCCCTTTCTGGATCCTCAGAAAAATATGCTTGATACTGCTCATGCAACCAGACTTTCCCATCTGCAACCGGAGAAAGCGGCAGGTGGGCTGTTCCATTTTTAAACTCCTCTTGCAGGGTGTCCAGTAAATCCTCGTTTCCATAAATCAAAACAGGGATAAAGCCCTGCTGTTTTCCCCGTATACGTTCCTGTTGATAAACATCCCATATGTCTTCTAAATCCATCACATCTTCTGGTGTTGGCAGCTGCTTCCCCGGTATATGAAATGATAAATCTTGCCCTGATTTTTCTTGCTGTTTTTGTACATCTGCTTTTACATCATCGTTTTTTCTGGAAAAGATCTTTTTAAAAAATGACATGAGAAACCCTCCTTTCTCTTGATTATATCATGTTTTCTCAGACTTGTCTATCATAAATGGGAAATCACCCTTTCCGCCAAGCTGAGCCAGCTTAACTGCATTTGCCTGTGGCATAGAATGGAAACCATCATTTCAAAATGGATTTGCATGGATTCTCACACCGCAGGGTTGACAGCCATCGGGTTCCCTTGTATAATGAAAAAAGAAATACACACGCACAACAAGGAGGAACGGAGCATGCACATCTTACACACGCAGCCCAAGGCAGACGGCTTTTTTATGCCGGCAGAATTTGCACCGCATGACGGCTGTATTATGATCTGGCCGGAACGGTCAGATTCTTGGCGAAACGGTGCCTATACGGCACGAAATGCCTTTGTAAAAATTGCAGCCGCCATCGCTGCATCCGAGGAAGTTACCATGCTGGTCAGCAATCAGCAATATGAAACAGCAAGAGCCATGCTGCCACCGGAAATCCGCTTAGTCGAGTGTACCACCGATGATGCTTGGGCAAGAGATACAGCCCCCACCTTTGTCCTGCATTCAGACGGCAGACGCCGTGGCATTGACTGGGGCTTTAACGCATGGGGCGGTCTGACAGATGGTCTATATTTCCCATGGGACAACGACAACCACGTTGCCCGAAAAGTCTGTGACCTATTGCAATGCGACTGCTATTGCATGCGAAATGTTATTTTAGAAGGCGGCAGCATTCACAGCGATGGGGAAGGAACTATTCTCACAACAGAAGCTTGTCTGCTCAGCAAGGGACGCAATCCGCAAATGACAAAAGCGGAGATTACAGAAATGCTCTGTAACTGTCTGGGGGCAAAGACTGTCATCTGGCTGCCGAGAGGAATTTATCAGGACGAGACCAACGAACATGTGGACAATATCTGTGCCTTTACCGAACCCGGAAAAGTTGTACTTGCCTGGACAGAGGATCCGTCTGACCCGCAGTACCCATTGTCCAAAGCTTGTCTGGATGTACTGGAGCAGGCAACCGATGCCAAGGGTAGACACATACAGGTACAAAAATTGCCGATTCCTGCAAAGCCAGTTTGTATGACAGAAGAGGAGTGCAGCGGTCTGGATTTCTGGGACGGCGAACCAACCCGAACACCGGGAGAACGACTGGCAGCCTCCTATGTCAATTTCTACCTTTCCAATGATTCTGTGATCGTGCCACAGTTTGATGACTCGATGGATGCAGTAGCTGTTAAAATCCTGCAAACCTGTTTTCCAACCAGAAACATTGTCCCCATTGCTGCAAGAGAGATTTTAATCGGCGGCGGAAATATCCATTGTATTACACAGCAAATACCGAAAAAATACATACCAAATCAAAAATAAGTAAAATCCATTGGCAAAGGGCATTATGGATAGGAGATAGAAAGGGGTCTTTTACTATGAGAATTGTAACAGTGGCAGCCGTACAAATGGCATGCAGTCCTGCTGTACGGGAAAACTTAGAAACCGCAAACCGTCTGGTACGACAGGCAGCTGCCGACGGAGCAAATATTATTTTGCTGCCTGAATTGTTTGAACGTTCGTATTTCTGTCAGGAACGGCAGTATGATTACTACAGCTACGCAACACCGCTAACAGAAAATCCAGCCGTGCAAATGTTCCAAGAAGTAGCGGCGGAGCTGCATGTGGTATTGCCGATCAGCTTCTATGAACGTGCCGGAAATAATACCTTCAACAGTATCGCAATACTGGATGCAGATGGTTCTATTTTGGGCTGTTATCGAAAAACACATATTCCAGATGACCACTTTTATCAGGAAAAATTCTACTTCACACCCGGTGACACTGGTTTTCGGGTTTGGCATACCGCATATGGCTGCATTGGCGTTGGAATTTGCTGGGATCAATGGTTTCCAGAAACGGCACGCTGTATGGCATTGCAGGGGGCAGAACTGCTGCTGTACCCAACGGCAATCGGTTCCGAACCGCTCTTAGAGGTCGACAGCTCCGGACACTGGCAGCGTTGTATGCAAGGCCATGCAGCTGCCAACCTGATGCCGGTGATTGCTGCAAACCGCACTGGTACGGAACGGGTTATGCCCTGCAAAGAAAACCAATACCAACAGTCGGAACTAACATTTTATGGTTCTTCTTTTATTACAGACCACACCGGAGAAATTATAAAAGAAGCAAAACGAGATTTGAACTGTGTGCTGACAGCGGATTTTGATTTGGATGAAATTCAAAAAGACCGCTTAGAATGGGGTGTATTCCGTGACCGCAGACCAGAGATGTACAAAACAATCAGCAGTTCGATTCCACTTCAAAAATAAGCGTTTTCTCCGAATGAAAAATAAAAAACAGGAGGTTTTCCATGGCATTCCGTAATCTTACTGAAAACGATACCAATATTTTTTATGAGATGTGCGAGGAATTTTTTCACTCCTCCGCCGTTTTGCACCCCATTCCATTTGCCCATCATGTTGCCACCTTACAGGAAATTCTGCGTTCCGATCAATATTTACTCGGTTATTTACTGGAAGCAGGGGGGCAGCCTGCTGGATTTGCAGTACTCAATAAAATGATGCAGCATGAAGCTGGCGGTTTGGTTCTCTGGGTAGAATGTCTCTATATTCGTCCGCCTTTCCGCTCCCATGGACTGGGCAGACAGTTTCTGCAATTTGTAGCAGCCGAATGGAAGGGAAAGGCAAAACAACTGCGGCTGGAAGTCGAACCGGAAAATGAACGAGCTGCCGCTCTCTATCAGAAAATGGGGTATCAGGTATTGCCATATCAGCAAATGATTTTACCGTTGGAAGAACCAGAAAAGCACTGATGCAATTCAGTGCAGAAATGGCAGGTGAAGTATGAAAACGCTATATGTATCCGATTTGGATGGCACATTATTAAGAAACAATGAGAGAACTTCAGCCTTTACAAATAAGGTAATAAATGATTTGACGGAACGAGGTATGTTTTTTTCCTATGCAACTGCTCGGTCTTTGATCACTGCACAAAAAGCAACTGCGGGAATCCTTGCAAAAATTCCGCTCATTGTATACAACGGTGCATTTGTAATGGATAATGCAACAAAAGACATCTTAATTGCAAACTATTTTGATCATTCGGCTAATGAATTGTTAGACGACCTGTTTCAAAATAAAGTTTATCCCATCGTATATGCTTATATAGATGGAAAAGAGAAATTTTCCTTTGTACCTACATTGTGTACAACGGGAATGCAGAAATTTCTTAACAGCAGAAAAGGGGATATTCGTACGAATGCAGTAGACGCAGTGACTGACCTAAAAGCAGGAAACCTTTTCTATATCACTTGTATTGATGCCCCACACAAACTGCAACCGTTGTATGAAAAATATAAAAGTCGATTTCATTGTGTCTATCAGACAGATATCTATACAAATGAACAATGGCTGGAGATCATGCCTTTCAATGCCTCAAAAGCAAATGCCGCCAGACAATTAAAAGCATTATTAGGATGTGAAAAAATAGTTGCCTTTGGCGATGGAAAAAATGACATGGATCTGTTTGAATTGGCTGACGAAAGTTATGCTGTTGAAAATGCGCATGAAGATTTAAAAAAATACGCTACAGCCATTATTTTATCTAACGAGAAGGATGGCGTTGCTCGGTGGCTCACGCAGAATATTATTCAGTAAATATAATTTAAAATAAATTAGAATTTAATTTCGCATTGTCTATAAATTGGAGAATATCATGATGAATAAGAAAAGTAATTTACGCATAAAAATCCATGCGTTTAAGTTACACATAAGTGTCAATGCATTTAAGTTGTGGGCAAAAATAAATTATCCTGAAAGAACAGAGGAAAATGATAATGGCGAATGGTGCTTTTGTAATAAATATGATAAAATGTTTTCCTATGCCCTCAGTTTTATCAAAAATAATTCCGTTGCAACCGCTACAAATCAAGTAATTGATGATTTATTGTATGTTATTGCAAGAGATAACGAAGGCAGCTTGCTCCTTACAGAATTAGAAAAACACAACGAATGGTTCTCCTTATTGTGCAGATGCAGTTTAAAAACAGGTTATACAAATGCAAAATGGCAATTTGCAGAGCATTTAAACAATTACAAAGGGAATGACGATCTTCAAAAATTAATCTATGATTTTCTTGTAGTGGAAGATGAATATACGGAAAGAATGGCATTAATAGCGTTAGCTGATATTTATCCCGAAGAAGCTGAAAAATATGCCATTGCGTTTTGGGAAAGAAAAAAGTTTCAGAATAATGAATATCAAGACGAATACCAAAAGATTGCGGCTCTGCATGTTTTATATCGGATTCATTCTTCTAAACTAAATTTTTATTTAGAGAAAGCAGAACAATCCAACTATAAGTATCTTAAAATGAACGCACAAGAAATACGTGAGGAAATGAAAATAGATGCCTCTATTAATTGATATTTTGATTTATATCCAAACACCAAAAGAATTGTTGCCGTTTCCAAAAATAAAAAGTCGCATCTGATTCCAAAACCAGATGCGACTTTTTTATGGTATCATTATCGCAGCATTCCCCATCATGTATCAAATTTCCGTACACGCAAATGGATTCCCTGCCGGTCTGCCAATGCCTGTGCAGCTTCCAGCTCTTCTTTCGGCAGTACATCTACGACGCTATACATCACCTTTGGAACATACTGCTTGCAGTCGGCTGCAAACTGCTGCAAAGCAGAAAATGCTGCCTCTTTATAAATCGGACGAGTCACCTTCAAATAGGCTTCCTCTGTGCCAGCGTTCAGGCTAATAGAAACAATATCCACACGCCCCTGCAAATCCTGTGCCGTCTTCCGATTGTGCAGCAAATCGGAAAGTCCATTGGTGTTCAATCGAATGCAGCGTACACTTCGTTCCTGTTTCAAATAATCCGCTGTCTGGCAGAGCAGCTCCAACCGCTCTGTTGGCTCGCCAAATCCGCAGAAAACCACCTCGTCATAAGCACAAACATCTATGGCATCCAGTGCAGCTTTCACTTCTTCCCAACTCGGTTCGTGCTCCAGCCACAACGGGTCAGAACCATAGGCAGTATTGCCCATAGTGCGAATACAAAATGTACAAGCACAGGGACAGCGATTTGTCAAATTTAAATATAGATTTCGTCCCACTGCATAGGCAATGGTCATTGCGGTTTCTTTCATAAAAAACACCTCACATAAAATCAAAAATTGCCCTCTCTAACGAACATAATCCAATCCACATGAATCTACTTATGATAGGGACTGCCCCCTAAAATCTGATATCCTCTATAAATCTGTTCCAGCAACATCACCCTTGCCAATTGATGCGGAAAGGTCATTGCCGACATAGAAAGCCGCAAATCTGCCGCCTGCTTCACACATTCTGCTAGTCCATAGGAACTGCCAATCAACAATGTCACAGCCGTCTCTCCCTGCACAGCAGCACGCTGCAATAACTTTGCAAACTGCGGACTGTCCAGCTGTTTTCCCTCTATGCACATTGCAATTGTAAAGCCCTTTTTTCGCTTTAACAATGGCTGTGCCTCTTTTTCCAATGCGGCTGTGATCTCTTTTTCAGACGGCCGTTCTGGCAAAGAAACCGGCTCTAACTCCACACACCGCAATTTACAGAAACGAGAAAGCCGTTTTTCATATTCGGCACAAGCTGCCCGCAAATACGGTTCTTTCAGCTTGCCATAGGTCAAAAGCTGTATCAACTGCATCTCAAAAAATCACCGCCTTTTCCAACCCGGTCGGCGCAGCAACCTGCAAGAGATAATCCCGATTTCGCTGCATCCCCGAAAGACCTGACAAAGCCGCCTGCTCTGCACAGTTTGGCGTATTGTTGTGCTGGCTCAAATGTCCCAAAATCAGCCTTGTCGTACCAGTTTCAACCAATTGTCTAGCAAAAGCAGCACTATCCGCATTGGATAGATGCCCCTCTTTGCCTTGTATCCGTGTCTTCAAAAATGCTGGATAGGAACCATTTTTCAGCATGGATTCCTCATAATTGGATTCCAATAATACCAAATCGCAGCCCTGCACACCTTCTCGCACTGCTTGTGTCACTTCTCCCAAATCCGTACAAACCGCACAAGTACGGTCATCTGCTGTACGGACACGGTATCCGCAGCTGCCAGCAGCGTCATGCGGTGTCGAAAAAGGTGTGATTTCCCAGTTGTCGGAGATGATTTGTGTTTGCTCCATGGGAATCAAAGGCACGTCTATACAGAGGTGTTCTGCCAATTCATGCAGTGTTTCCATCGTACCGCAAAGCGGAATCGGATATTGCTTCAAAAAGACACGCAGCCCGGCAATATGGTCACGATGCGTATGTGTGATACAGATTGCCTGTACCGCTTGGGGTGAAATATCACGTGCCTGCAAAGCTTGACAAAGTCTTCGGCAGGAAACACCAATATCAAAGAGAATCCCAGCTTTTTCATTGCCCAGATAAGCAGCATTGCCAGAACTGGAACTAAAGAGTGTATAAAATTTTGCCATAGAAGTTTCATCCTTCGTCTTGTTTCCAAAAACAGCCGCTCGGCTGTTTTTTCATCCGTTCATCAAAAATGCCCTCTTCCTAAAAAAGAGGGCAGCTGCTTTGGCTGCGGTCACACAGAACCAATCTTGCATCTTTGCTCTGTCAAACCGCACCCTTCTATTTTTTACAACGCTTCCCGCAGTGTAGAAACCGGTGTGGAAACCTTTTCGATTTCTGCCCCCACCTGCCGCAGTTTCTCATCCAGACAGGAATAACCACGTTCAATGTGATAGATGTCTTCAATTTCTGTAACACCACGCGCTGCTAACCCTGCAATAATCAATGCAGCACCTGCACGCAAATCACATGCCTTCACTGGTGCACCCGTTAGCTTTCCTGTTCCCTCTACAACTGCCACTTTTCCATCTACAGAAATATCTGCTCCCATACGCCGCAATTCATCCACATAGCGGAATCGCTGTTCCCAGACACCTTCTGTAATAATACTGGTTCCCTCTGCCAGTGTCAGCAGCGTTGTGATCTGCGGCTGCATATCCGTTGGGAAACCCGGATGCGGCATGGTTTTAACATTTGTCCGTACCAGCGGACCATCTACCCAAATCCGCACGCTGTCGTCAAATTCTTCTACATTGACTCCAATTTTCCGCAATTTCATGGTAATCGGTTCCAAATGCTTGGGAATCACATTTTTCACCAGTACATCTCCATGAGTCGCAGCTGCTGCAATCATGAAAGTACCAGCTTCAATCTGATCCGGAATGACAGAATACGTGGTACCATGCAGACGCTGTACGCCTCGAATCTTGATCACATCGGTTCCTGCCCCCATGATGTCTGCCCCCATAGAGTTCAGGAAATTTGCAAGATCTACAATGTGCGGTTCCTTTGCCGCATTTTCAATCACCGTCAAACCCTCTGCCCGAACGGCTGCCAACATAGCATTCATTGTTGCCCCAACAGAAACAACATCTAAGTAAATCTGACTGCCTGTCAGTTTTTCCGCAACCAAATCGACCATACCATGCTGAATATTACACTTTGCCCCCAGTGCTGCAAATGCTTTCAAATGCTGATCAATCGGACGATCGCCCAGCGGACATCCGCCCGGCATCGACACCCTTGCTCTTCCAAATTTTCCAAGCAAGGCACCCAGAAAATAATAGGATGCTCGCATTCTTCTAGCACTTTCGTATGGTACACAGAAATTTTTCAACCCAACTGTCGAAATCCGAACTGTCGTCCGATTAAGATAGTCTACTTTTGCTCCCATCTCATACAGAATTCGCAAACTAATGGAAACATCACTAATTTCTGGTACATTCTCCAATATACAAGGTTCATCACACAGCAAAACCGCTGGAATCAGAGCAACTGCTGCATTTTTTGCCCCACTAACTTCGATTTCACCAGAAAGCCGATGTCCGCCATGAATTACAAATTTATCCACTTTATTCTCTCCTTTTGCATCTGATACGGCCTATCTTTTTCTCTTTTTCTCGCAGCCGCAAATGGACTGTACTGTTTATTTTTTCTATGCTGCATCATTTGATGTTTCATCCCCCGAAGCATACCAGTGCAGTTCCCAGCCGTCATACGGCTCCACCGTCACAGATTCCATGACAACAGACGTATACGGCTTATCATCGCTATTTTTGTCTGTGATTTCTGAAATGGCAATGGCAACATCCAGACCATCTACAACCTGTCCAAACACCGTGTAGTTTCCATCCAACCACGGTGCACCGCCAAGCGTAGTATAAAGTTCTTTCTGTTCTTCACTGTAAGCACCATCGCCATGTGCCTCATATTCCTCCAATGTTTTCAACGATACCGGACCACCGGTGACAATATAGAACTGACTCCCGTCTGTATCGGTTCCATCATTGTTTGCATAAGCAACAGCACCGCGCACATGAATCAGGGAAGGATCGGTACCGCCATCAAATTTGCCGCCCCAGATGCTCTCTCCGCCAGTTCCATTTCCCTTTGGATCACCGCCCTGAATCATAAAGTTTTCAATCACACGGTGGAACAACAATTCATCATAATAGCCCTCTTTCGCATGCGTAACAAAATTTTCACATGCTTCCGGCAGCAAATCAGAAAATACTTTTATTTTAATTGTACCATAATCTTTTACCTGAATGACAACCAATTCTTCCCCTTTTTCCGGTGCAGTAAAATTTCTTACCGCTACTGCTTCCTGTTTGCCAGCACAACCTGTCAAACTTTCCAGCAACAATACACCGCTCAGCAAACATGCAGGAATGCGTTTCATATTCTCACCTCAGTTTGTCCATATTGCTTGTCTATTACGCATAGTTTACATAAGAACACCTTTTATTATACACGATTTTTTAAAGCTTGTAAAGTATCCATCCAAATTTTTTCTGCTGGTTTGTCATATTTGACGGAAAGCCTTTGAAAAACAATTTTACTTTCGTCACAACGCCGCACAAAACAAGAAAAAATTTCCGGTTTCTTCACAGCTTTTACAGAAAAATCAAACACTATTTTCTGGTACAAACGTATCTTGATTGGTTTTGCTCCAATTGGTAATTTCAATCTTTTCAATGAGAATCGGTTCTTCAGAAAGCGTGCTGTTGGAAATGGCATCAATCACTTCAAAACTTTCTTTTCCATATGCCTGTGCAAAAATGGTCATCTGCTGAGAACAATCTGGCACACCGCCCCAACTCAAAAACGTATCTGTAACAGCATCTGCACTTTCGTCTGTTTCTTGCATCTGATTTTTGGTTTCTTCATCGAATACAATGGAATTGCAAACCAAAAAACGTGTCCCGCAATAAGAGGCTTCATTGCCAAACAGCATCTTAAAAAAGTTGTTTTCCTTTTCCGTCACAGGGGCACAAAACGCCCCACGGAACGACCAGAGATCCGCTGTCAGTTCCGTCTCCACTTTTTGACGGCTTTCGTCCAACTGGTCATCCAGAGAACCGTCTTCGTTAGGGCTGCCGGCACGAAAATAGGCCCCGGGTTCCGTCTGATAAACATACGTTCCGTCATAGTATCCCTTTTCTGCCAACTCTATAAACTGTGCAACATAGTTTGGAGCTGCCTCCGGATAAAGGACGGCAGTAATCTCTCCCACAGAAGTGTGTACAATCATAGCTGGAGCTTCATCAGAGGGCGAATCCAACTGCAATAAATGTGCATTACTCATATCCACATAAGTGTCATTCTGTGCCATTTGAACGGTACAGGAAAACATAGTCAGGCTCAGCAAAGAGGCAACAATGAGAATGACCAACAGAATGGAAACACTTCGTTTGTTTAATTTTGCCATACGACTCCTTTCAAACGATGACTGCCTATGCATAGAATGAATGGATCTAATGCAGCAGCAGTCAAATCATATCCTGTTCACGATGGCAAATACAGCCTATCTGGTATTTGCCATCCCAAACACAGCATACAGCATAATACTATGCTGTATTGTTATGCATATGATTCCTTACAATCATAGCTTTTCAATCTGCGTTCCCTGACGGGTCTCCTTGACCCGATAGCCCAATGCTGTAATTGCATCCCGGAGTCTGTCTGCCTCTGCAAAATCCTTTGCCTTTCTGGCCGCTGCCCGTGCATTTACCAATTCTTGTACTTCTGCCGGAATAGCATCTTCCTGTTTCCGCTGATACAAAATGCCCAGTACATTCGTTAGGGTATCAAACAACTTTGCACCGGCTTCTAGCTGTCCCTTTGTGGTTGCAGCATCCGCACTCATGCGATTCAAATCTCTTGCTAATTCAAATAATGCAGTCATCCCATCTGCCGTATTTAAATCATCATCCATCGCTGTAATAAACTGCTGCTCTCTCTGAGCAAATACTGCTTTGGCAGTTTCTGTACAATCTCCAGCCGGTGCTGCTGCTATCGCCCGATCCAGCGTATCCCGGCAGGTATACAACCGTTCCAGAGATGCCTTGCAAGCGTCCAACAATTCCTTGCAATAGTTAATCGGACTACGGTAATGTGCCTGAATCATCATATATCGAATAACCTCATAGCCATACTGCTCTGCCACTTCTCTGACCGTGAAAAAGTTGCCAAGGGATTTTGACATTTTCTTATTGTCAATGTTGATGTAACCATTGTGCATCCAATAGTGTGAAAATGGCTTTCCCGTTGCTGCCTCGCTCTGGGCGATTTCATTTTCATGGTGCGGAAAAATCAAATCCTGTCCGCCGCAGTGCAAATCCAATGTTTCCCCAAGGTAATGGCTCGACATGGCGGAACATTCAATATGCCAGCCCGGACGCCCTTTTCCCCACGGAGA
The DNA here is from genome assembly GCA_030523195.1 of Oscillospiraceae bacterium. Lineage (GTDB taxonomy): Bacteria > Bacillota > Clostridia > Oscillospirales > Ruminococcaceae > Ruminococcus_C. Next base: position 8,060 of record JAUNJC010000003.1, on the reverse strand, counting down.
TTCCCAGTATGGTTCTCCCGGTTTTGCAGCCTTCCAGACTGCAAAATCCAACGGACTTTCCTTCTGGTCGTTCACATCAATCCGTGCTCCTGCCTGTAATTCTTCCATTGGCTGTCCGGAAAGCTTCCCATACTCTGCAAAAGAGGCGGTACGGAAATAGACATCCCCATTCGATTCATAGGCATGCCCACTGTCCACCAGCTTTTTCACCAAATCAATAATCAAATCCATATGTTCGGTCACCTTCGGATGTACATCGGCATCCATGACATTCAAGCCGTGTGCATCCTTCTTGTATTCCTGAATATAGCGTTCGGAAAGTTCCACGGACGGAATGCCTTCCTCATTCGCACGACGGATGATTTTATCATCGACATCGGTAAAATTCTGCACATAAGTGACATCATAACCACGATATTGCAAATACCGCCGCAGGACATCAAAAGCACAAATCGGACGGGCATTGCCAATATGAATATAGTTGTAGACCGTCGGTCCGCAAGCATAAATCCGGACATGGTTCGGTTCAATGGGAATGAGTTCCTCTTTTTTTCGGGTCAATGTGTTGTAAATTTGCATATGGTTTTGCATTCCTTTCTATCTGTCTATTTGGTTGTACCTGTCTGAAACAAGCACACAAGATTCCTCCACACTATAGGCAATCCCAAACAAAGATTGTACAGGATTGCCTATGATTTTATTTTGCTTCATGTTCCTCTAACGCAGAAATTTCCTGCTGTAAAGCCGTCACGCAACTTTTCAAGGCGTTAATATCCTGCAAATTCAAATCTGGACAGTGTACCTGATCCAGTTCTTCAATGACTTTTTTCCCAGCACAGCGTGCGACTCTTGCCGGAACACCAACTGCGGTACAGTCATCCGGTATGGGCTTCAATACCACCGCATTGGCGGCAATTTTCACATTGCTGCCAATGGTAATCGGGCCAAGCACCTTTGCACCTGCTCCCACCATGACATTATCACCAAGTGTCGGATGACGTTTTCCCTTATCTTTCCCTGTACCACCGAGCGTAACCCCCTGATACAGCAAACAATTTTCACCGATTTCAGTCGTTTCTCCGATCACAACGCCCATCCCATGGTCGATGAACAATCCTTTTCCAATTTTCGCACCCGGATGAATCTCAATGCCTGTGCGATGTCTCGCCCGCTGAGAAATAATACGGGCAATCGTAAAGAACCCATGCTCATAGAACCAATGGGCTTTTCGGTAACTTCGCACCGCTTTCAACCCAGAATACGTCAGCAAAATTTCCAGTGTACTGCGAGCAGCTGGATCTTTTTGTTTTACAATGGCAATATCTTCTTTTAATGTTCGGAACAAGGCAACCCCTTCCTTTCAGTTTCAAAATCAAGATACAAAAAAACCTCTGCTGGATACCAATGGTATCCATGCAGAGGTGGTCAGGAAGCACCACGGTTCCACTCTGATTTTTCACTCATAAACCCGTAACGAGGGCAGACGGAATTGGATACTGTGTAAGAAAAAACTTACCGTTCCCCGCATCAACTAACAGTGGCACTTCGCAGCGATTGGATATGCCGTCACACCACCCCGGCACTCTCTGCAATCACAAATAGCTGTTACTCTTACTGCTGCGTTTTTCGCTCTTATATTACAGATGGAAACATCTGCATTCTTTTTTATTATATGCAAATTTTCTGCATTTGTCAATACTGTTTTTGAAATTTCTGCGAAACACCATTGATAGCAACGTGCAAACCGTTTGATAAAGAAACCATTCCTAGATACCGCACAAAATGCATCTGAATGGATTTACCGTGCTCGTCTCTTCACAATCGTACTGCCCAGCACAGCCGTCAGTCCAAATACCAACAGCACAATCCCTGCTATCAATCCCACACGAGTACAATGATATAACACGCCTGTTAACGCTGCATAGACCGCAGGTACTTTAATCGCCAAACCACTAAAATAAGAAGTCGCCAATATCCATGCCGTCGGCACCGTCAAAAAGATACCATTCATCAACAGCGCACAGCCCGGAAAATAGAGTTTCCCCCATTCTCCCTTTCGCTCCAACAGCACCAAAATTACAAGCAACAGCAAACTCAAAATACCACAGCAACTGCACAGCAACCATAAATAAATCTGCTTGCCGATGAGTTTATTGAAAATATTCGCATTCTGCATTGTAGTAAAATGATAAACATCCAGCTGTGAGGTCAGTTCCGTCCTTGCCTTCTCAATGGTTTCCTGCAATTTTTCTTCATAAACCGTATCCTTTGGATAGTTGATTTCTTCCGCATAATCGGAAAAGAACTGCGTCAAAGCGGTCTCCAAATCTGTCATATCCATCTCATAGGCAAGCTTACTGCCATTCAAAATCTCGTATTTTGCTGTCACCTGTTCTTCCAATCGGTCTGCAATCCAGTCCTCTGTCACCACAGCCAAATAGGTTTCCGGCGGAATCGCTGTGGTTTGATATTGGGATGTAAAATAACTTTCTACACTGTCATGTACCTTTTCCGCCACATTCTGCTTCTCTAGCTGCGTGATACAAACCTGTGGGGAGGAAAGCAAGTATCCTGCATAACCGCTCATCAGCGTCCCCAATACCGTAAACGTCAATAAAATAGTCAACAGCACCCGCAGCAATAAACGTCTTCCAAATCCATCTGTCATTGTGCTGCCTCCTCATTGACATAAAACTCTGCATTGATACAATCACAAACCACACCAATCCGAGTGCTGGAAGACCCAAATACCTGCATTTCACAGGTATAAAGTGTCAGCTGCTCTGTATCTGTTGGCAGAATATACTGCTTATCAGTATTTTCAAACCGAATGTTTTTTTGCACAGCATAGGTAAACCGTCCATAGCTGGTATACAAGATCAAAGTATCTCCTGTTTGCAGTTCATCCAGCCGATTAAAAAAGGTATTGACATGAGCACTAATCACAACATTTCCACCTGCACCGGCAATGGAAGATGCGGTTGTCTGACATGCTCCCAGCTCCAGCAATTCGTCTGTTGTCCCCCAATACACTGGTACATAAAGGTCAATGGCTTCACAGGATAGTACCCCATACTGTTCGCCAAATGCCGAATAGACTGGCTCCCCAGCCTGAGAAACTTTTCCGCTATAATTTGTTGTGATGTCATTCTGAACAATTTCCAGACCATCTGCACCACTAGACGGTGTCTGTTTCAGGTCATCCATAAAGGCAATCTGCAAATAAGTATGTAACTTTTCATATGGACGAATCCCACAGACTAAAATAATTGCCGCACAAAGCAGCAATGTCACCAATGGCAATATCAAAGGCATTGCCAGCGGCAAAGCCGCTGGAGACTCTTTTTCTACCGATTTTTTCTTCATGCTTCATCCTCATTCCGTTTTTTTCTGCCAGCAAAAAAGATGAGTGCCGCCATCCCACTCACACCGCAGCCTGCCAACAGTGCTGCAATGGCAATTGGCAGCGTATAGGATTTCCCGGTTTCTTCCACCGTGATCCCCATCGCAGAAACATCAATCAGTTTACCGTTTTTATCTCTTGCACTCACGACCACGGTATCATTGGTCATTTCATCTACTGTAAAATGCAAACCCAAGGAATCGCCTACTCCTAAAAATTCATTCAGCACATTTGCCTTATCATCCAATGGCAGCTGCTTAATGAAACTATTTCGCTCTTCCGTTGTCAAATTCGAGAGATATTCGCTGCGTTCTTCTGCTGGCAATTGATTGACATAATCAATTTTTTCATCCAATGTCATATCTACAAAGTTCTTTGTTGTAGTAATCGTTTGATCTCCGGCATTCTGCGGTGCTTTCGTCGTAACTGCCGGCTGATCCGCACCGGAACCATTGTTTGAACCGGACGGCGTAGTAGCAGAATTGCCGCCGCCAGAAGATGGTTTCTCCACACCAAAATAATCATACAGCAAATCATCCACTCTGCCTTGATAGGAATAGATAGAAGCCACTGCCTGATCACACTGTTCCGAAGTGTAATTCCCACCACCATACATGGCGATGCCCTCCTGAATGTACTGTGATGGAATGCCGACTGCATACGCTGCCGCAATGACATCATCCACCGTAGCAGCAGAAACTGGCACCGTTGCACCTGCTCCCAGCAAGGCAACGCTGCAAAGAATTGCACAAACCTTTCTCCATGTTTTTTTCATCAATGTTCCCTCCTGATCATGATAACCTAATTTTCTATTGTATCTTCTTTTTCTGTCACGAATTTCGCCTTACGGTTTGGATAAGACAACAACATTATAGCATTCCTATATCGTTCTGTCAATGAAAACTGTGTGAAAATACAGGATTTGGCGATTTGATGCAGAACAAAAACATGATTCAACTTATCTTGTTTCTACTGTCACAGCAGAAACAAAGGTGGACACACCATTTGGCATGTCCACCTCTCATTACTTCCATTGCAAGTGTATTGCATCCATTCCAAAACTACTTATTCTGGTAGTTCTGAAATCAACATAATTATATAGCTAATCAATGAATTACCATCATCTTCATTAACGGTAGGCGTACCATCTGCCTGGTTACAGTTTGCATTTCGCATTGCCTGTTCACCCAGTTCCGTCTGTCCAGCCAAATACTTATTCATACAGATTGCATCTGTCAAGTCAACCTTGGCATCCACGTTTACGTCACCAATCAAATCGTCATTATTTATTGTTGTAACTGTAGTCGTCGTAACGACACCACTCGAAGTAGTTGTAGTCTCTCCTGTTTCTGTCGTTGTTTTTAATGTTGTAGTGGTTTCAATAGTTTCTGTAGTTGTAGCAGTCGTAGTGGTCGTGGTCGGTTTCGGATCTGTTCCGCCAGCAGACTGCATATAAACAATACCGCAGCCAACCGTAGACATATAAACTGTACCGAACTCATTCATATCGCCAATCAGGAAGTTACCATTGCCTGTACCGCCATAAAGGTGATGCAAATTGATGGCAACCCAAGTTTCACCGCCATCCGTCGAACGATAAACACCTTCCATGTCATCTTCCTGCGGTTTTCCGTACATATACAGCGTGTTGAGGTCGCCCTCTTTTTCCGGTGCACCATAACCCATGGTCTTGCAGTAAGAAACATCCATTTTCTCTACTGTCTTACCATAATCGCTGACCCGATAAGCACCGTACCAACCAGCACCCAATGCCAGTTCTCCATCGCCCAGAACAGCAATTCTGCCAGCACTGTCGCACTGATCATACATTGCAATATCGGTTTCTTCTGTAAAGGTTGCACCGTAGTCATGGCTCACATAGAACTTGTAGCAGGCATCTGTAATGTCAGCTTCCGGCTTGGAATAGAACCAAGAAGAATTATAATAAGTTGCATAGGCATACACAATACTCGGATCACTTTCTTCTACTGCCATAAAGGTTGGCTTTGAACCATAAGCAGAGGCAATGCCGGTGCAGGATGTCCAAGTTGCACCGTAGTCATCTGAATAGGAAACGGCAGTAGAATTTTCACCGCTGCTCTTCAAGAAACGATAAGAGCCGTCTTCCAATTGTGTGATAGCAGCCTTTCCGCCAACCGGACAATCCATCTTTACCCAGTTTTCTCCGCCATCTAACGTATAGTAACCAACACCAAATTTTTCTGAACAACGCAGCATAACATCTGGGTTCTGTGGGCAATATGCAATCGCACTGGCAGAACCACTATCCTTTGTCGCATCACTCATAGTCGGGGAATACCGATTGGAGTTTACTTTGTCAATGTGTTCAAATCCATCATAGTCGCCAATAACAGAATATGGATTTTTGCCTTTTGAGCTAATCATATCCAGTGCAACGACTTCTTCAATACCATCTGCCTCAAAATAAACAACTGGCAATTCATCCCAAGTGTTATCACAGGCAAATACGCCGTTACCAGAGGTCACTAAGAAGCGATCCGGATCCTTCGGATCAAGTACTATTGCACCACTCCAGTGTACTGCATAACCTTGAATCCAAGGTCTGCCGCCATCTTTCAAATAATCTGCCTGTAACGGCTGTCCCCATCCCTTCGTATTTCCGGGCGTAATACTCTCCCAAGTTGCACCGCCATCGGTTGAACGGAAGAACTGGGAACCATATACAACGGAATCGGTTTCCCACGCATTTTCTGTCCACAGCTGTGAATAACTGAAGTCACAGCTGGTGGCAACCAGCTTATTGGCATCATTCGGGTCACTATAAACTGCACCATAAGCATGGGCTGTCGGCGTAATATCGGTTGCTTCTCCGGTCTTCGGATTGTACCGATACAATGCACCGCCGCCGCTAAACGTCAGGCTGCCGGCATAAGCAATCAACAGATTGCCATCTGCATCCACATTGATTCTGGAAGGATAATATTCGGTGGGCAAATCCGCACTCAACACGGTAAAGTCATCTGAACCAACATCGGCAACCATAATGTTGCCCTCACCTGTGATACTTGTACCTACATAAACCTTGCCGTCTAAAATTTGTACAATAGCAACGCCATTTTGCGAAGCGTATTCGCTGCTGGTTAAAGCACGGGTCATATGTTCCGTCCAAGTCGGCCATTTGATGGATTCTTTAAAGAATCCCAGATCATCATAGCCCTTGACCGATTCCCAAGTGTCGCCGCCGTCTTTACTCATAATCAAAGCAGAATCACCAGCGGTAACATCGCCGCCGCAGTAAATAATATTCGGGTTGTCCGGATCTACGGCAATGGCTTCCCCACACTGTCTGCCTGCACCATTTCCGTGTACCTGAATCATGTCCGTGACATCAATCCGGTCGAATGTTTTACCGCCGTCCCGAGACCGGAAAATTTCTGTCTTGGCATCACTGAAATACGCACAGCCGCAGAGCATATAAATGGTATCATCATCTGTCGGGTCAATGCACATAGCATCCACGCTTAAAAAGCCACGTTCTGCATCATTCAGGTCATCCAGAATCTGATCCCAGTTTCCGGTATCATAGTTATACTTGTACGCACCGCCAACGTCTGTACGGGCATACATCACATTTTTTCCAGTCACAATACCAGATACAAAGCCGCCGCCAGCAATGCCAAGTGTTCCGACTTCTGTTTGATCTGCAATGCTTTCTGACGCTGCAAGTGCCAGATTGGAACCGCTCAGCAAACTGGATAAAGCAAGGCTGCTGCATAAAACTGCACTAGCAGAAACCGCAGCTACAATTTTTTTCATGGTTTTCTTCATGTAAAAATCCTCTCTTTCTGTTTGAAACAATGATGGTTTGGTTTATTTTTATGGACAATCCATATTTTATCTTTCTTCTTCCGTTATCAGATCTGTATTCCCATAGAACGCAAATGGCTTGTATTTCAACTTTCCGCTCCTAAAAATCTGAAAGATGCATAGAAGCACATCCATCAAGAAGGAACTATCGCATAGCTACCATCCATTTCTCCCATTAGTATAGCATAATTTATAGAAAAAAGCAACTACTATCCTGCAACTTCCCCATATTTTTATGCAATTTGCTGCATTTCTTCCCTTTGATTTTAAAGAAGTTGCACAAAAACCGGAAAATAACCCATTTTCAACAGTTGAAATTTGTGTAAAATAACAAATGACAAGTGTCCTCTCCATATGCTATAATAAATAGGATACCATAATCACTCCAACGGATTTCATATCCTATGGCACAAGAAAGAAACACACTGTTTTCATATAACAGGAGGGAAAACGGATGGCAAAAGCAGAAGAAACAAAACAAAATCATGCACCGGCTTCCGATTTAGATGATGACATTTTTGCAATTTTGAATAGCAACCGTCCAACATATCCAGGCGGCGGTCCGAATGTGCAGCAGCCAGCTACAAAACTAAACCGCAGTCATGTCTCGAACACACAATCGGCACAGCGAACGGTAGCTTCTCATCCAACTTCAACAGAAAAACCAATACAACGGGCAACAGCTTCTCGTCCGACTTCGACAAAACAGCCAGTACAACGGACTGCGGCTTCTCGTTCGACTTCGACAGACAAACCTACTCAACAGGCAGCAGCTTCTCGTCCAGTTTCGACAGAACAGCCAACGCAA
>JAUNJC010000201.1 GCA_030523195.1 Oscillospiraceae bacterium | reverse complement strand
ATATACATATCCTTAAACATGTATAATCAATCGTATGGTACACATACTACCATTGTAAACCGATTATAAGAGGAGGAACTCGCAATGGAACAACAAGAAAAATGTGTTTTAAACGGATTTTATAAAAATGCGGCAGTAGGAAAAGATGCCATTTTCTGTGTATTAGAACACACGGAAGATCCCACACTCCGAAAAGAACTTTGCACACAATTAGAATATTACGAAAATCAACAACAAAAAATCCGACAGCAAATGAAAACATCCTATCTGTACCCACAGGAACAGGGTTCACTTGCTAAATTTTGCAGCAGTGCAAGCATTCGTATGCGTTGTCTTGGAAAAACAAACAACAGCCGAATTGCCAAATTAATGGTAGAAGGAACCAATATGGGATTGATTCAATTATCCCAGTTGTTAAATAATCATACAGAAATTGCTGCATCTATCCGGCAACAGGGAAAAGAAATGATCCAACAAGAAGAGGCATATCTCAACCGCTTAAAACCATATCTCTAAGGAGGAACCTGTTATGGAAGGGACACAAAGGCAGTTGAAACCAAAAGAGGCAGAAATAAAAATTTATACACCACAAGCCAAAACATTTCCAGTACGGCAGCAAACTGGTTTTCTTGATCATGCACCTGTCCGCATTTATGAAAAGCCAGTGAAACGAGAAACTGCATTCCCCCCTACTTTTCAATAATGTGAAAGTAAAATTCCCCTCGACTTTATCGAGGGGAATACCATATAAATTATCTGTTTTTAAAAAGATAATAATTACAATTCAATATCTTTTAGCCATGCTTGCAAAAATGATTTCGATAAACTGCCGTTCAGTATTTTTCCTTCTTTTATCACCACCTTATCAGAAACACTATATTTCAATCCATCCACTGTTTTTCCAAATCCACTTCCGCCAGAAGTTGCAAACAAAATGATTGTTTTTTGGGAAAAATCATAGCTTTCCAGAAATGTATTGATAATTGTCGGTGCAACATACCACCAAATCGGGAAACCCAAAAATACGGTATCGTATTCATCCATATTGCTACATGTTTCTGCAATCACCGGTCTAGATGTTTTCTCCCTCATTTCGATACTGCTGCGACTTTGCTTGTTCATCCAATCAAGATCTGCTTTTGTATATGGCACTTTAGGTTTGATTTCAAACAAATCTGCACCAGCAACTTCTGCTAACAATTTTGCTGCGTGAGCAGTCACACCACTTGCTGAAAAATAAGCTACCAGCTTTTTACTCATAATGGTATCCCCCTATGTCTTACTTTTTACTTAACGAATAAAATTCGTTCGTTGAAATGGCTCTTTCTCCGGCAAACCATATGTTTCTTTTCCAAGAGCAATACTTTTCATTAAAAATGTCATATTCCTTGCCAGTGTTCGCATCGTCTGCAACCCTTCTGCATCCTGCTGTGCTTCTCCTGATTCTCTGCCATGAACACTATTCCAATATTGACTGGATGCGATTGGCATACCAGAAATGGTAAAAAATTTATTCAGCTCATCAAATGTAGATGACAGACCACCTCGTCTTGCAGCCACAACACTCGCTCCCACTTTCATCGTTTTATCAAAATGCGTGCTGTAAAACAAACGATCCAAAAATGCAATAAGCGTTGCATTGGCAGAAGCGTAATAGACAGGACTTCCAACTACAAGACCATCACATTCCTCAAATTTGGATGCCGTTTCATTCACTACATCATCAAATACGCATTTTCCATTTTTCATACAGGAATTGCAGGCAATACAACCTCTCACCGCCTGATTGCCAATGTGCAAAATATTCGTTTCCACATTGTTTTCAGCAAATATTTTCTCCATCTCATGCAAAGCGGTGTAAGTGTTTCCTTTGGCGTGGGGACTTCCGTTAATCATCAATACTTTCATTTGATTTTCCTCCTCAATGTTATTCTTCATCATTCCATGTCAATTTCCCAGTTTGAACTGCAATTTCATATCGTTTGATTTTGTAATTCAAACGTTCTAGGGTAGCGTTAATTTTCGCTTTTTGCTCCAATAAGACTTCTCTCTGCTCTATCAAAAGTTGTCGCCTTGCTGAAATCGTAGAATCACCTTGCTGCGTAAGTCTGACATATTCAATCATCGCTTCTACCGGAAGTCCGGCATTTCGCATACACTTGGCAAGCTCTACCCAGCCCAAATCATGCTCCTGATAATCCCGAATACCGCTTGCAGTCCGAGTAACTGGTGGTATCATACCAACACGTTCATAATAACGAAGTGTATCTTGCGAGATGTGATATTTCTCACTCACTTCTTTAATGGTCATCGCATTCC
>JAUNJC010000200.1 GCA_030523195.1 Oscillospiraceae bacterium | reverse complement strand
AGCCAGCAATAAAATTAGAAGTACTCTCTTTGCTGCGCAGCAACGGAACAGAATATTTCTTTGCAAGATCTAGCATCTCCTCAAAATATGGCAGTTCTCTGGAAATGACCAATGCTGGAATCCGCTGGGAAAACAGCATATCCAACCGTTGAATTCTGGTTTCCTCATCAATGGTAGAAAGATAGGCAAACTCCATTTTACCTATAATCTGAATCCTTTCTGGATTAAAATACTCATAAAACCCCATCAACTGCAATCCTGGACGAGTGACATCTGCCTCATCAATCTGAATCTCCGCAGCATCTTTTGGAGTGTAAATAGTTTCCAATTTAAATTCTTCAATAATTTTGTCCAGTGAAATTGTAAATTTGCCTGCCATTGTCCTCGACTCCTTTTTTATCTGTTCTGTTTCATCCTATTTTGTCATATCTGTATCATTCCATATCCAATACAACTGTCATACTTCCAGTTGCAGCCTCTACCATTGCATCTGCCAACGCTACCATAGCATCATTACGATTTTCTCCAAAATAATCCTCTACATCAATAAAGTCCCGATCTGACTCATAAAAAGATGGATATACAAAGTTCTGACAAATCGCAGCAGAAAATCCGGCGTTTTCCAATTCTTGTATCATTGCAGTCATATAAGAAACGGTCTTACTGCTATATGGCGACATCCATGGTTTTCCGCCTTTTTCCGGAGAATTATCCAACCATCTACCGCTACCATCTGCTAACTGAATTCCTGCATCCCGATGCAATTCTGGAAATTGGCAGTCATCCAATACGCTAATCAGGGCATAGACAGAAATTTCCTTCTCTTTGGCAATGCTAACAATCTCAGACGCTGTCAAAGTCCCATCACAAATTCCCATGCCGGCAACATAGGAAATATTAGATGCATAGTTCAATAATCCGCCTTCCAATTTCATTGGTACAACCACTGCTTTTATGTTTGCATTGCTGCTCTTCACTTGTTCCAATGCAGATACAAAAGCCTCTTTATTTTCCAAAACAGAAGCAGATAACCACTCTGCTGTATCGGCTTCTGAAAAGTTTGACAAAGACACACCATCTTTGGCAGCCGCTTCTGTCGTAACAACCTGTGTGGCTGTATTCTGACCGCTTTCTGTTTGATTTGTAGTTGCAGCAGTTGTTTTCGCTGTGGTGACAACTGTACTTGTTTGAACTGTTGTTTTTGTAGTGGTATCTACGGTTGCTTTTGTTGTTGTATTGGTTTCTACAACACTCCCAGAAGTCAGAAATGTCGTTACGGTTGCAGAAAGATCTGTTGTAATGCTATCAGTAGATGTAGTGGTTACAATTGCATTCATTTGCAAATCTGCATTATTTTCTACAGAAGAATCGTCATCAATGAACGGCTTAGCAACACTGTACCCAACAAAGCCAACCAATCCAGCTGCTGCAATCATCACAACAGCTGATAATACATTATGTGCAGTTGCAGACTTCATTTTTCCCGTTTTCACTTTGTATATTTTGGGTGATTTTCTCTTCATATTGGTTCTCTCCTATTTCTTCTCTCTATTCTATGTATGCTTTTTGAAATTCATTTCTGATTTTCTGACAGTTGATGTAAAAAATCAATTACTATCTTTGGATTTTCCTGTCGAAATAAATAACTGCCTACTACTAGATTATCTGCACCAGCGTCTACTGCTGCAAGTGCCGTTTCTGCATTGATGCCACCATCCACCTGAATCATTGTATGCAAACCCTGTTCTTTCGCTGTACAACGTAAAAAGCGAACCTTCTCCAACATTTCCCAAAGAAATGCCTGTCCACCGAACCCCGGCTCTACCGTCATGACCAATACCAATTCTACCGATGACAAATAAGGCAACACCGCTTCTGCTGGTGTCATAGGTTTAATCACAATACCAGCTGGAATCCCACAGGCATGAATGGCATCAATAGTTTTTTGCGGATCCCCTTCACTCTCCAAATGAAAAGTAATTCCATTTGCACCAGCCTGTGCAAATCTTGCTACATATTGCAATGGATCTGCAATCATCAAGTGAACATCCAGAAATAAATCAGTCTTTTTCCGAATTGCAGATAATACTGGAATACCAAAAGAAATATTATTTACAAATCTGCCATCCATTACATCAAAATGCAACATATCTGTACCACTCTGTTCCAACATATGTATCACTGCTTCTAAATTACACATATCTGCACTCAAAATAGAGACAGATGTTTGGATTGTCTGCATTGAAAAATCGCCTCGCCTTATGAAAAACTAAGTATAAAACACATTGCGGTCTATATACTATTTATCTGCAAAAACAGACTGCTGCTTCATTTGATTCTTATT
>JAUNJC010000199.1 GCA_030523195.1 Oscillospiraceae bacterium | reverse complement strand
ATTAAAATGATGGGAGAAATCATTTTAGAATCAGCCAAACTAACTGTTGACCGTCAATGTGTTGGTCCTTCTAAACTGGTCGTATTCTGCAATGCACCAGAGGATAATCCATTCATGGCTGGTGCATTTCATGGAGTGGGTGAGCCGGACTGTGTTATCAATGTTGGTGTTTCTGGACCGGGTGTGGTTCGTTCTACAATTTCCAAATATCCAGATGCTTCTATCAATGAATTGGCTGATATTATTAAGAAAACCGCGTTTAAGATTACCAGAATGGGGCAATTGGTTGGTAAGCGTGCATCTCAAATGTTGGGCGTTGAGTTTGGCATTGTAGATTTATCTCTTGCACCAACACCAGCAGTTGGGGATAGCGTGGCACATATTCTGGAAGCAATGGGCTTGGAAATCTGTGGTACACATGGTACTACCGCTGCATTGGCAATGTTAAATGACGCTGTGAAAAAGGGCGGCGTGATGGCATCTTCAAATGTTGGTGGTTTATCTGGTGCATTTATTCCCGTTTCAGAAGATGCTGGCATGATTGATGCCGCAGTAGACGGCACTTTGACATTAAGTAAGTTGGAAGCCATGACTGCTGTTTGTTCTGTTGGTTTAGATATGATCGCAATTCCAGGTGATGTTGATCCAACAACAATTTCTGCAATGATTGCAGATGAAATGGCAATTGGTATGGTCAATAATAAAACCACTGCTGTTCGTGTTATTCCAGCAATTGGAATGAAAGAAGGCGATATGCTGGAATTTGGTGGATTGTTTGGCAGTGCACCGGTAATGCCAGTCAGCAGAAAATCTGCGGCACGTTTTATTAATCGTGGTGGCAGAATGCCAGCACCGATGCATAGTGTAAAAAATTGATGAGAGAAAAACAGTATCATATTGCAGTAATTGGCGGTGGTGCATCTGGTTTACTTGCCGCCATTGCTGCAAAAATAGAAGGTGGCGCTCAATGTCGTGTTTTGATTTTAGAGCGAAATGAAAGAGTGGGGCGAAAAATTCTCTCTACTGGAAATGGAAGATGCAATCTTGGTAACACTGTTATTCAAAAAGAAAATTATGGTGGTTCAATGGTAGAAAAAGCATTTTCTATTTTTGATCAAGCCCCCAAAACAGAAGCATATTTTCGGCAGATGGGCTTGATTTGTCGGCAGGAAGAACATCGTTTATATCCTTATAGCAATCATGCCAGTGCTGTTTTGGATGTCCTGCGACTGCAATTAGAAACATTGCAGATTGATGTAATTTGTAATTGTCGAATTACATCAATTACACCTGTAAAAAATCAGTTTCGTTTGCAGTCGGATATGCATTCTTATTTTGCGGAAAAGGTGATTTTTTCTTGCGGCGGCTATGCTGCACCAGCTCTTGGGACAGATGGTTCTGCTTTTTCTATGCTAAAATTACTACATATTCATTATAACACTTGCACACCTGCACTTTGTTTTTTAAAAACTGAACCTGAACGTGTGCGTGCATTAAAAGGAATTCGACTTTTCTCGCAAGCAACACTTTACTGCAATGGAAAATTGCTAAAAAAAGAAAGGGGAGAGGTACAGTTTACAGAACAGGCATTGTCTGGTATCTGTATTTTTAATCTTTCTGCGGATTGTAATCTGGAGAAAAACAACGCTGCTTTTGAAGTTGTATTAGACTTATTCCCTGATTGGAATTTGGAACGTGTGCGGTCGCTCTTGTGGGAATTATATGCACTTCGATGCGAATTTTCAATAGAAGAACTTTTAACAGGAATTTTGCAAAAAAGAGTTTATTTACAAATTTTAAAGCAATGTAGGATTTCTCAAAAACATCATCGATTGGTTTCCTCTTATAGTGTATCAGAGTTAGAGCAAATTGCCGTTTTTTTGAAAGAATGGCGTTTTCCGATTATTGGGAAAGGGGATTGGAAAGCAGCACAAGTCACATGTGGCGGAATTGCAACAGAGGAAGTATTTTCTACGTTGGAATCTGTAAAATATAAGGGGCTTTATTTCACAGGAGAAGCTCTAGATCTACATGGTGATTGTGGTGGTTATAATTTAAATTGGGCTTGGGCATCTGGATGGTGGGCAGGAACCCATGCGGCAAAAGAATGGAATCAAAATAATGATAAAGATCAATGATATCAAATTGCCGGTCGGCTATCAAGAAGAAATGGTAACAGCAGCCATTGCAAAAAAACTGCATCTTAAAAATATAGACGGTATCAAATGGATTTACTATCGAAAATCCATTGATGCTAGAAAAAAAGATCATATTCAATATAATCTTTCTGTATTGGTTTCTCATCCAAAAGAAAAGAGTATTTTACAGCGTATTCATGCAAAAAACGATGTAA
>JAUNJC010000198.1 GCA_030523195.1 Oscillospiraceae bacterium | reverse complement strand
GTGGTACACATGACATTCTGATTTCCAGCGAACTGATAGACAAGCTGGAACAGCTCCACACTGCTTTTAATTGCAGTAAAATCATCGTGACAAGCGGCTATCGTTGCCCTACTCATGATAAAGCAGTAGGCGGCAATGGATCCGGACAGCACACCAAAGGCACTGCTGCGGATATTTGCTGCTATGCACAGGATGGCAGTATTATCAGCAGCAAGCTTGTCTGCTGCAAGGCTCAGGACATTGGATTTACTGGAATCGCTAATATTGATAGCAGCTATCAATACACACATGTGGACGTGCGGACATCCGACAAGTGGTATGGAGATGAGGTTAAAAATAATGGTACAGTGACAGGAGATTTTTATAGCTATTATGGCGTATCAAAACAGGATAATAGCGTATCAAATACTACAAAAAGCGTTGCAAAAGGCATTGATGTGTCGTATTGTCAGGGGAAAGTGGACTGGAACAAGGTAAAGGCATCTGGTTTTGCTGACTTCGCTCTGATTCGTGCTGGATTTGGTCGTGAATACAATCAGGTGGATGATTGGTTTGAGCGAAATTACAGCGAATGCAAGCGACTTGGAATCCCCTGTGGTGCGTACTGGTTCAGCTATGCAACATCTGTTGCAGAAGCAGAACGAGAAGCACAGGTATTTTTGGATACCATCAAAGGAAAGTCGTTTGAATATCCTATCTATATGGATTTAGAGTGTACAGAGCAGTTCAATTTAGGGAAAGCTGCTTGTTCTGCGATGGTGGATGCTTTTCTTACTAAGCTGGAAAAAGCAGGCTATTTTGCAGGACTGTATTGCAGCACGAACTTTCTTGACAATTACATATCGGATAGTATAAAAAATCGGTATGCTATCTGGGTGGCACAATACAGCAAAACATGCACCTATCAGAATCCATACGGTATCTGGCAGTATAATGTTGCTGGCAATAAGGATAATGATATTATTGGACAAGGCAGCATATCAGGGATATCCGGAGAATGTGACATGGACTATGCCTATATCGATTATCCGAACATCATCAAAAATGCTGGTTTAAACGGCTTTACTGCTATCAACAACTCCGACAAAAGCGACAAATCCGACAACAGCAATACCGACAATCCCGACACGCTGGAACAGATTTTGCAGCACGTGGCGAATATCGATAAGAAATTGAGTTGATATTGCAGCCATGAAAAAATTTTTCTCAACCGCAGAAAATGACAATATTCGACACGGCGATTATGCTATTATAATAACAGGTTCGCTGACTGTCCAATAGGCAGACGAACGAAAAACCGCCCCACTGGATTTTCCTATCTATCCGGTGGGGCGGTTTTCTGTGTTTTTACCACGACACTACTACGACATTTATATGTGTTTTTTTGATTTTATTTCAAATTCTTTAAATAAAGAAAGTCCCGAAATCCTGAGAAAAACCCAGTTTTTCGGGACTTTTATTGGTGGAGGCGACGAGAGTCGAACTCGTGTCCGAAAATCGATTCATACAACTTTCTACGAGCGTAGTTTATCTACTAAAATTCCCGACAAAAGCTGCCGATAAACAGGCTGCTATCCTCGGTAGTTCCAATACAATTCTACGGTGTGAACAGACCGCTGAATCGTTCACCACTGCGTCATGCCGCAACACAGGTCGTGGTCCCCCTGTGGGCGACAGTAGCTGACTTAGGCAGCTACCTGTAAGTTTCTGTTGAAGCTTACAGAAATATTTCTTTTAGCGTTTAATTTTAAACGTGCCCCGTTTTAAAGAGACGATGCCAACTCTGCTCGCTTATCATACTGCACAATCCCCGTCGAAACCTTTACGCCCCCTTCTTTTTTAGAAACCCTTTACTTGCTATACTGCGACTTCATCATACGATCAATCTGTCGCTTTGCCGCCTGCTCTGCTGCCGATTGCCGCTTATCATACAACTTTTTCCCCTTGCAAAGCCCAATTTGTACCTTTACATGCGAACCACTCCAATGCAGATTCAGTGGAATCAATGTCAAACCATCCTGTTTAACTTTTCCAAACAGTCGTAAAATCTCCCTCTTATGCATCAAAAGTTGCCGTTCTCTCCTTGGATCCGTACGTGCCAGTCCATCTTTTTCATAGGGAGAAACATGCATTCCTTTCAACAATAGCGTACCATCTTTGATGTCACACCAACTGTCTTTCAAATTCACATTGCCTTGCCGAATTGATTTCACCTCATTGCCCTGTAACGCAATACCGGCTTCAAATTCTTCCAGTACAAAATAAGAATGACGAACGGCACGATTATCCGCAATTTGTTTTGCTCCATTTTTTTTCTGCTGCATACCGTTCCCTCCTTATGTTACTTGTCTTTTTGCAATCGTCATA
>JAUNJC010000049.1 GCA_030523195.1 Oscillospiraceae bacterium | reverse complement strand
AATGAAACAAGGGAAACGGATTATTTGGAAGGGCGTTTGTTATTTTTTCATATTGCTGTTTCTGCTCTTTTTGGTATGTGGTATTTGGTATGGCGTAAAAGGTTATCAAATGTATCAGAATGCAATAACAGAAACATCCATCACAGAAAAAACAGCAGCACTGGAACAAGAGGAACATTTTGTTTCTTATGAAGCATTACCGCAAATTTATATAGATGCTGTGATCTCGGTAGAAGATCATCGATTTTTTTCCCACTCTGGTATAGACAGTATTGCTATTGCAAGGGCACTATGGAACGATTTGCGGACGGTTTCGTTTGCAGAGGGTGGCAGTACAATTACACAACAGCTTGCAAAAAATCAGTATTTTACACAGGAAAAGACGTTGGAAAGAAAGTTTGCAGAAATTTTTACTGCAAAAGCGTGGGAGAAAACGTGTGAAAAAGAGGAAATTTTCGCACTGTATGTAAATACCATTTATTTTGGCAGCGGATATTATGGGATTTACGAAGCCGCACAGGGTTATTTTGAAGTTGTACCGGAAGAACTAAATGATTATGAAGCGATTATGCTTGCCGGTTTGCCAAATGCCCCCACCGCATATGCATTGGATGCACATTCGGATTTGGCAAAGCAACGAATGCAGCAAGTGCTGGATTGTATGATTTCTAATCAGAAATTGACGCAGCAGGAAGCAAATGAAATTTTGGCAGAGGAACGGTTGTCGAATTGATTGCGGGTATTGGAGTTTTCGTTGTTCTGATTTTTACAATTTATTTTTCGTATCGTGTGATAAGATAGAACCATAGTCAACAAGGTGCTGTGTTCAAAGAGGAACGGCAGACCGTTATATTCATTGGAACAAAGGTGTTCAGCAAATGGATTTGCTGAACACCTTTATTTTTTTGGCAGCAATCCCATAGATTCTGCTTTGAAAAACAGATGTAGGTTCTAATTTCTAATTTATAGGGGGCATTTGAAAATGGAGTATCCGAAGGTTGATTTTTTGTATTTAAACGAAGAAGATATGGTGCATGCCGGTGTGAAAGATATGGCAAGCTGCATAGAGGCAATGGAAGAGATGTTTAAATTGATGAAAGTCGGCGATTACCGCATGGGTGGTGCAAACGGTAACTCACATGGATGTATGGTGATGTTTCCGCCGTCTTCTCCATTTCCGGAAATGCCAGTAGATGGACCAGATAGACGTTTTATGGCGATGCCGGCGTATCTTGGCGGAAAATTTGATATGGCGGGCATGAAGTGGTATGGTTCCAACTGTGCGAATAAGGAAAAAGGTTTGCCTCGTTCCATTTTGATGCTGACACTGAATGATAAAGATACCGGTGCACCGGTTGCTTATATGTCAGCGAATATTCTTTCTGCTTATCGAACCGGTGCGGTGCCGGGTGTTGGGTATAAATATCTTTCCCGTCCAGACGCAGAAACGGTAGGTATAATTGGACCGGGTGTCATGAGCAAGACGGCACTGGCTGCTATTATGGCGGTTCGTCCAACGATCAAAACCGTAAAGGTTAAGGGAAGAGGAAAGGCGTCTTTACAGGCTTTTCTTGACCATGTGAAGCAGACTTATCCACAAGTAGAAGTGTATGCTGTAGATAGTATAGAAGAAGCAGTGAGAAATTCTGATATTGTTTCTGCCAGCACTTCTACGCCGACCGGCGATCCAAATGCTTATCCCTATATCAAAGAAGAATGGATTCAGCCGGGTGCCTTGATTAGTTCTACCGCAGCATTGCGGTTTGATGATGATTTTATCATGCATCGTGCCAGAACGGTAACAGATAATATCAAGTTGTATGAGGCATGGGAGGAAGAAATGAAACCGAATGCTTATCATACGGTTCCAATTCCAGCTGTGCGTGTCATGGATCTGGTTGCAGAAGGTAAAATGCAGTTGGAACAGATTGATGATTTAGGAGATATTCTGATGCATCGGATTCCATTGCACCGTAAGAAAGACGAAATCATTATTTATTCTATTGGTGGTATGCCAGTTGAGGATATTGCGTGGGGTACAATGGTATATCGTAACGCACTGAAAAAGGGAATTGGAACAAAATTAAAGCTGTGGGATACACCCCAGATGGTATAAGGAACGGAGGAAATAGCATGAGAATACAGGAACATCCGATTCTTGGAACACAAGAACATGGAACGCTGGTTTCTTTTACATTTGATGGAACGCCTTTGCAGGGCTATGCAGGAGAACCGATTGCAATGGCATTAAAGAATGCTGGTGTGATGGTACATCGTTATACCCGAAAAGAACATAAGCCACGTGGTATTTTCTGTGCCATTGGACGCTGTACAGACTGTGTTATGGTGGTGAACGGACAGCCAAATGTTCGGACATGTATCACACCGTTGGAAGCAGGAATGGAGATTCGGACACAATACGGTGTAACAGCAGAACAACCGGAAGGAGAAGCAAAATGAAACGATATGATATGATTGTAGTCGGTGCAGGGCCGGCTGGCTTGTCCGCAGCGATTGAAGCGGCAAAACATGGCTTACAGGTTGTAGTCTATGATGAAAATGCCAGACCGGGTGGACAGCTATTCAAGCAGATTCATAAATTTTTTGGTTCTAAAGAACATAAAGCAAAAATCAGAGGATTTCATATCGGAGAAGAATTGCTTGCAGAAGCAGCCGCATTGGGGGTTACGGTTGTATTGAACGCCATTGTGATCGGGATTTTTCCAGAAAAAGAAGTAACCGTAAAGGTGGAAGATCGAGTAGAACATATAAAAGGCGATACCATTCTGATTGCAACGGGCGCCAGTGAAAATATGGTGACATTTCCGGGCTGGACACTGCCGGGAGTCATTGGCGCTGGTGCTGCACAGACCATGATGAATTTGCATGGAACGATGCCGGGAAAGCGTGTTTTAATGCTGGGTTCCGGCAACGTTGGTTTGGTTGTCAGTTTCCAGTTGATGCAAGCAGGTTGTGAAGTAGTCGCTTTGGCAGATGCTGCACCACGGGTCGGCGGTTATGGTGTGCATGCTGCCAAAGTAGCACGCTGCGGTGTACCATTTTATTTATCGCATACCATTGTTTCTGCGGAGGGAACAGATTGCGTGACAGGCGTTACCATTGGACAGGTGGATCAGAACTGGCAGATCATTCCTGGAACGGAAAAGCATTTTGATGTTGATACCATTTGTTTGGCAGTGGGGCTTTCTCCTATGTCAAAACTTTGTGATATGGCAGGTTGTGAAATGGAGGATAATCCGGCAAAGGCGGGCTTTGTACCAAAAGTAAATGAATATGGGGAAACCTCTGTTTCCGGCATTTATGCTGCTGGAGATGTTTCTGGAATTGAAGAAGCCTCCAGTGCTATGATTGAAGGAAGAATTGCCGGAATCGCTGCGGCAGCCAAGTTAGGTTATCTCTCAGAGGAAGCTTGTCAGAAAGAAATTGCCATACAGGAAGCAGCGTTGGATGGTTTGCGGCAAGGGATGTTTGCACCGGGGATGCGAGGCAAACAGATTACAGAGACAGAAGAGGGCGTTGCAATTTCTCAGAACTTGTTACAGCATGGCTTTGTTGCCGAAGAAGAAATTGTTCGTTTTCCGGGCGTAACCCATCAAAAAGGGGTGCATCCAGTGATAGAGTGTACGCAGAATATTCCCTGCAATCCCTGTCAGGATGCCTGTCCAAAGCATTGTATTCGGATCGGCAGCAATATTACAGCACTGCCGTCTATTGATGCGGAAAAACAGTGTACTGGCTGCGGTATGTGTGTTGCCTCTTGTTCTGGTCAAGCTATTTTTTTAGTGGATGAAGACTGCGGAGACGGAACAGCAGAAATTACATTGCCATATGAGTTTTTGCCATTGCCGCAAACAGGAGAAAAAGGTGTTGCACTGGGCAGAAATGGAAAGCCAGTTTGTGAGGCGGAAATTGTGAAAGTGAGAAGTGCAAAGGCATTTGACCATACAAATTTGCTGACAATGAAAGTAGCAAAAGAATTTGCGATGCAAGCAAGATTTTTCCAAAAGGGGGAGTCGGTATGAACGATAGAAACCGAGCATTAAAGCCATTTGTTCCACAGCCGGATGATGATTTAATTGTCTGTCGTTGTGAGGAAATTACCAAAGGAGAAATTCGTCGTGCAGTACATGATGGAATGTTTACGCTGACAGAAATTCGCCGTTATCTGCGAACGGGTATGGGACTTTGTCAAGGACAGACCTGCACCAAACTGGTAAAAAGCATTGTAGCACGAGAATTGGGGGTTCGTCCGAATGAATTGGGACCGGCAACAGGGAGAGCACCTATGCGGCCGATTGCCATGCGGACTTTGGCACAGGATAAGGAGGAGACGAAATGAATGCAGAAGTGATTATTGTTGGTGGCGGCATCATTGGATGCGCAGCAGCGTATAACCTTGCAAAAAATGGCGTTTCCGTATTGGTGTTGGAGGGCAGCGAACACATTGGCAATGGTGGTTCTACTCGAAATGGGGGCGGTGTGCGGCAATCTGGACGAGATCCAAGAGAATTGCCGTTGATCATGTATGCGATTCAACATATTTGGCCGCATCTTTCGGATATGCTGGATACCAATGTAGAATATTATCAGGAAGGAAATTTGCGGTTAGGCAGTACGCCGAAGCATCAGAAAATTTTGGAGGGCTTGACGGAACGTGCAGCCGCTTGTGGTTTGGATGTCAGAATGATTTCTGGTGATGCGGCAAGACGAATCAATCCTTATCTTTCAGACGCTGTTACCTGTGCAAGTTGGTGTCCAACGGATGGGCATGCCAATCCCTTGATGGCAACTATGGGGTATTATAAGATGGCACGCCGATTAGGGGCACATTTTATCTCTGGTGAAAAGGTTGTGGAACTGCGAAAAATCAAAGGTGCTGTTCGGCAAGTGATAACAGACTCCGGAAATGTCTATGAGGGGGATAAGGTTATCTTAGCGGCTGGTTATGAGAGTCGTTTTCTTGCTTCTACGGTTGGCATTGATGTGCCAATGCAGCCGGTTTTATTGGAAACATTGGTCACAGAAGCAGTGGCTCCAATGTTTTGGCAAATGCTTGGCACAGCGGATGCAGATTTTTATGGGCATCAGACGGAACATGGTTCTTTTGTTTTTGGTTTGAACTCCGGCTTAGAGCCATATGCCAAACCGGGAAGACCAGTTTCCTCCAGTATTGCTGCTTCGGCTGCTTGCAGAGGTATTATGCATTATTTTCCTTCTTTGGCAGATATTAAAGTAGTCAGAACTTGGGCAGGTTGGATGGATTCCTGTGCAGACCATGTACCGGTGATCAGTAATGTAGAAGAAGTGCCGGGTTTGATTCTTGCTTGTGGTTTTACAGGACATGGCTTTGGAATTGCACCTGCTGTTGGATTGGTTTTGTCACAGTTGGCAATGGGACAGGAAACCGCAGTCGATTTATCATCACTGCGGTATGATCGGTTTACCAAGTAAATTGTCTGTACAAAGAAAATTGCAGTTCTTATTTTTACAATTTTTTTGTAGCATGCAGTGCTATAATAACACATGAAAAGACAAAGATGTCGAGTTTCCAAATGGAAATTCGACATCTTTTATTTTCTAATCAAAACTGTTTTTGCAAAAACGGAATGGAGGAAAAAATGAAACTGTCAAGAGTAGAGATTATTACAGGAATTTCTAAAATTGAACCGTTAAAGAAGGCACTGGGAAAGTTCCATATTACTGGAATGACAGTCTATCAGGTATTGGGCTGCGGCGTACAGCATGGTACACAGGAATTTGAGGTAGAGGAAAAAAATAAGGAGATCAGTTTGTTGCCAAAAGAAGTTGTTATGATGGTATTGCCAACAGAAGAAGTGGATGCTCTGTTGGAGTTTGTAAAGAAAGAACTTTATACTGGACACATCGGAGATGGTAAGATCTTTGTTTCTGATGTTACAAATGTCGTAAGAGTTCGCACAGGGGAAGAAGGATATGATGCTCTGATTTACGGTGAAAAATAACGGCAGATTGGAGAAAAGGAGTGGAGACAAGATGAGACAGAAAAAACTGGGACTGCCAAGTGTTGTGGCGACTGGTGTTGGTTTAATTGTTGCCACCAGTTGTCTGCTCTCTATTGGGCAGGGGACAGCAGCAATCGGACTGCCATTTATCATCACGATGATAATTGCCTGTGCATTTAATATTTTGACGGCCTTTTCTATTTGTGAATTAAATGCCCTGATGCCAAATTTGACCGGGGGAATGGCACAATATACGCTTGCCTGTTTTGGGCCGTTTATTTCGATTGTAATCACAGTTGGCGGATATTTAACTTGCCAAACGATTATGGGCAGTTCGGAAGCCGCAATGTTTGGCAATACATTAAGCAGTGTTTTTTCAGATATTCCGATTCCTGCTTCTATCTATTCCATTGTTTTAATTCTGATTTTAGCAGGCTTGAACTGGTTTGGAGTAGATATGTTTGCAAAGATTCAAAATATTGTTGAATATGGGTTGATTGGTTCTCTCATTTTTCTGGGAATTATGGGAACATTTCGGCTTGGTACAGGGAAAGTGGTAGAACAGGAAGCGGTTCTTTCCTCGAAACCCAGCGATGTTTTTTCACTGTTGGGACTGGCATTTTTTCTGTTTATTGGAATTGAGTTTATCATTCCCATTTCATCACAGGTCAAAAATGCCAGAAGAAAAGTGCCAATGGGGATGGTCATCAGCCTGCTTGCCATTTTAATCATGCAGATTTTTGTTTGTATTGGCTTCTCTCATTATACGCCATGGGAGGAATTGGGGAATAGTACCATTCCTCATGTTTTGTATGGTACCTTATTGTATGGAAAAGTAGGTACCATTTGGATGACAGTGATTTCGTTGCTTGCTGTGATCAGTACGCTGAATACAGCGATGTTTTCGATCTCTCAGATCTGTTCTGGTATGGCAAAGATCAATTTGCTGCCGTCTGTATTTCTGCGCAAGAATCGAAGAGGAACACCGTATGTGGGATTGCTTTTGGTTGCAGGCGCTATGATTTTCATTAATATTACAGGGCTTTCCACCAGCGATCAATTGACATTCTTGATTTTGACGGGCTGTACATTCTGGATTTTTTCTTATATTATTTTGCACTTTGATGTGCTGATTCTTCGGAAACGACTTCCAAAAGCACCTCGGACATTCAAAATGCCATTTGGTCCACTTATTCCTATTATTGGAATATTAGGAAATGCATTTATGATTTATAATATTGATTCTAATTGGGATATAAAAAAGAAAATTTATTTAATTTTTGTTATTGTGCTTGCTGTTTTATCTATTTACGCAGTTATCTGGATCAAGTTTGTGATGAAACGACCGATGTTTCAGGCGTATCAGATTAAAGAGGTTATGGCAATGGAGACAGATTTGTATCAGATTCACCATCATCCTGTTTTGGCAGAACGACTGCATTTAAAGGCAGAACCGGAAGTGGAAAGTGTCTCCGCAGATACCAATACAGGAACTCGCCCGGTTGGACAGAAATAATATGTTAGAATACGATCGGAAACGACAAATTTTTTGGCGTTTCCGATCAAATGAAGATCTGTTATATCTTGATTTGGATATAACAGATTTTTTTAAGAAATGGAAGGATAGATTTCTATGTTTTTTTCAAAAAAGGCACTTGCAATTTGTATTTTCATGTGGTATACTAAATTACGGAATTCATGAACTCCATTTTGTTGAAACAATTAAATAAAAATAAACGGTGCCTTTGATGATGTATCAAAGGGTAAAAGGGAAACAGGTGAAATTCCTGTACGATCTCGTCACTGTAATGGGGGAGCAGGAAGCAATTGTGATCTGCACAGTCACTGACAATTTGTTGGGAAGGCTGCTTTTTGTGAAAATCCCTGAGTCAGGAAACCTGCCGTTTATTGGTACAGGAAAGATAGATTCCAGATCACGAGGTATTGATCGTACTGTTTTTAGGCATTTCTTCTTTTGGAAGCAATGCCTGATTGTTGTGCTTTCTACTCGTTTTCGGGTGGAGGGTATTTTTTTGCCTTCTGCTCTTTATGTTATCTATTTTAAATAATTAGAATAATAACAGAAAAGGAGTATTATAACATGAAAAAATTGACTATTCTTACAATGATGCTGGCGATGGCAACCGCAATATGGACTGGTTGTTCTGGAGAGACGACAGAAACAAAAAACTCCGGCAGTGAGGCTGTTTCAACAGCTGAAACCACTAGCGTTTCCGCAGAAGAAACAGCTGCGGATGAGGAGAACTATGACACAGGGGATGCCTCTTTGGATAATGTTCGCAATCAGGATGAGATCGGCGAGAAGGAATTGTTGGTACTTAGCTTTGGGACAAGTTATAATGATAGCCGCCGTTTGACTATTGGTGCAATTGAAAATGATTTAGAGAAAGCTTTTCCAGATTATGCAGTCAGAAGAGGCTTTACCGCAAATATCATTATTGACCATATACAGCGTCGTGATGGCATTTTGATTGATGATGTAAATGCGGCTTTGAATCGGGCGGTAGACAATGGCGTAAAAACCCTTGTGGTACAGCCAACGCATTTGATGCATGGTTTGGAGTATGATGAATTGGTAGAATCCGTTTCTGAATACGCAGATGCCTTTGATCAAGTTGTATTTGGAGAACCGCTTTTAAGCAGTGATGAAGATTTTGTCAAAGTGGAAAAGGCAATTACAGAATGGACAGCAGAATATGATGATGGAAAGACAGCCATTTGCTTTATGGGACATGGTACGGAAGCCGCTTCCAATGAAGTTTATCAGAAAATGCAGGATTTGCTGACCGCAGATGGTTATGCCAATTATTTTGTTGGCACGGTAGAAGCAACGCCTTCTTTAGAGGATGTATTGGCTGCGGTACAGGCGGGAAATTATGAGCGTGTTATTTTGGAACCGTTGATGGTGGTAGCCGGCGACCATGCCAATAATGATATGGCAGGTGAGGAAGAAGATTCCTGGAAAACAGCATTTGAGGCGGCTGGTTATGAAGTGGAATGTCTGCTTCGTGGATTAGGTGAAAATGAAGCCATTCGGGAAATTTATGTGGAACATGCACAGGCTGCCATTCATTCGCTGGAACAGTAAAAATTGTTGAATATTAGTGTATTATAATAATTAAACGGCTCAAATGAGTTTGAGCCGTTTTTTATGAAAGGTGAAATGAGATGAAGAAAACTTCTTTTTTTGGATTGTTGGCATTTTGCACCCTCTCAATGATGTTGTGTAGTTGTGGAACGAGTACGGATTCTTCTGAGATATCTGGATCAGACAGTACAACGCAGACAACAGATCATCCAGCCGTGGCATCACCGGATGAAACAGCCGAACCACAGAATGTTTTGGAAGATGGCATGACCGCAGTATATGGAACTGATTTGAAAGACGGAACCTATTCCGTTCAGGTGGATTCCAGTTCTTCCATGTTTTGTGTTACGGAATGCGAGTTGACAGTAAAAGATGGAGAAATGGTTGCTGCCATGAAAATGAGTGGAACTGGTTATCTGTATGTATATATGGGAACAGCGCAGGCGGCAGCAGAAGCGGATGCAAACAGTTATCTCTCATTTGTAGAAAATGAAGATGGTACCCATACATTTACAGTGCCTGTTGCGTCATTGGATACAGGGATAGATTGTGCTGCATTTAGCAAAAAGAAGGAAAAATGGTATGATCGTACCTTAGTTTTCCGTGCAGATTCTCTCCCAGCAGATGCGTTTGTGAAAGATCAGAGTACATCTATAGAAGATTTGGCATTGCAGGATGGGACTTATCTTGTAGATGTAACACTGGAGGGTGGTTCTGGAAAGGCAAGTGTTCATTCTCCGGCGAAGCTGACAGTAGAAAATGGCACAGCCACGGCAGAAATTATTTGGAGCAGTTCCAATTACGATTATATGAAGATTGATGGTGTGCAGTACGATCCTGTAAATATGGAAAAAAATTCTGTATTTGAGATTCCGATTTCCGGATTTGATTATAAGATGCCAGTTTCTGCGGACACGACTGTCATGAGTACACCACATGAAATTGAATATACATTGTATTTCGATTCTGCCACAATAGAAAAGCAATGAAACGACAAAGACAAATTTTCTCTCTCTTGTTTTTTTGTCTGCTTTTTTGTTTGACTGCCTGTACAGATTCTCGTGTGACAACCACCGAAACCAATTGGGCAAGCTGTTCTCCTATTGGCAACATGGAACTGCAATATGCAGAGCAGTTTACTGTGACATATTATCCTGATAATTATGCATGGATTACCATTGGACAAGAAGAGCAATATTTGCTGGTTCCGGAAAATCAACCTGTTCCAGAGGGATTGCAGGCTTCTGTTACCGTGATACAGCAGCCGGTTCATCATCTTTATTTGGCAGCCTCTTCTTGTATGGATTTGTTTGATGGTTTAGATGCTTTGGATTCTGTTCGCATGACAAGTACTAAAATAGAGAATTGGAGTTTACCTGCTGTACAGCAAGCACTGGAAGAGGATGACA
The DNA here is from genome assembly GCA_030523195.1 of Oscillospiraceae bacterium. GTDB lineage: Bacteria > Bacillota > Clostridia > Oscillospirales > Ruminococcaceae > Ruminococcus_C. The sequence continues at coordinate 4,654 of JAUNJC010000049.1, read as the reverse complement.
TTCTCTATGTTGGAAAGTATAGTGCACCAGACTATGAAACGATTCTTTCAGAAAATTGCGGTTTGGCAATTGAATCCACTATGATTTATCATAACCCTGAAACAAAAGAACAACTGGAAACACTGGGCATTCCTGTTATGGTGGAGCAATCCAGTTATGAATCTCATCCGCTGGGAAGACTGGAATGGATTAAGTTATATGGTCTGCTTTTGGATAAAGAAGAGGAAGCAGCAGCACTGTTTCAGGAACAATCTGCACAGCTGGAACGCATTCAAACCGATACAGAGGCAGATACAAAGAAAACCGTGGCTTTTTTCTACTTGAGTACAAATGGCTCTGTCAATGTGCGAAAACCGGGCGACTATATTTCTAAGATGATAGAATTGGCAGGGGGAAAATATATTTTTTCTGCATCGGATTTACATGTGGAAGAAAATGCACTTTCTACTATGAACATTCAAATGGAAACATTCTATACTTTGGCAAAAGATGCAGATTATTTGATCTATAATAGTACAATTGATGGGGAACTGGATACGATGGAACAGCTGCTGCAAAAAAATGCCTTGCTGCATGATTTTAAAGCGGTTAAGAATGGCAATGTCTGGTGTACAGAAAAAAATATGTTTCAGCAAACAACGGGAACAGCAGATATGATTGCGGATCTGCATGCAATTGTAACCGGAGAAGCGGATGAAGAAACGCAGCTGGCTTTTTTACATCGCTTAAACGGATAGGAGGCGTAGGATGAAACAAAAGCGGAGAATACGATATGGAACAAGCTATCTTTTATTAATTGGAATTCTTTGTATTTTGTTTGCCGTGAATTTGTGTGCTGGCAGCACAAATTTGATGATTCAGCAAGTAGTAAGTACATTATTGCATCCAGATCATCAAAGTACAATATGGAATATTCTCTGGGAGATTCGTCTTCCCCGTATCGTATCTGCCATTATTTTGGGAGGTGCTTTGTCTGTTTCCGGCTTTTTGCTGCAAAACTTTTTTGCGAACCCCATTGCAGGGCCTTATATTTTAGGGATTTCATCTGGTGCGAAATTGACAGTGGCATTGGTGATGGTTTTCTTTCTGGGTAAAGGGGTTACTCTGCCTTCAGCGGCACTGGTTGGGACAGCCTTTGTTGGTTCTATGATTTCTATGGGATTTATTCTGCTGATTGCCGGAAAAGTACGGAAAATGTCACTGCTTATTATCAGTGGTGTAATGATTGGGTATATTTGTTCTGCCATTACAGATTTTGTAGTGACTTTTGCAGAGGATTCTAACATCGTGAATTTGCATAATTGGTCTATGGGTAGTTTTTCCGGTACTAGCTGGAGAGAGATACGCACCATGGTTTTCGTTGTAATGACAGCAATGATATTAACATTTCTATTGTCAAAGCCAATGGGGGCTTATCAATTGGGAGAAGTCCATGCACAGAATTTAGGGGTTCCCATTCGCCTGTTTCGTGTGGCATTGATTTTGTTATCCAGTATTTTGTCTGCATGTGTTACAGCATTTGCAGGACCGATTTCCTTTGTTGGCATTGCCGTTCCGCATTTGGTGAAAAGCCTGTTTCAAACGGCAAAACCAATCGTAGTCATTCCAGCCTGTTTTTTAGGCGGTTCTGTTTTCTGTCTGTTTTGTGACGTGATTACAAGAACGGTATTTGCACCAACAGAATTGAGTATCAGTTCTGTTACAGCTGTTTTTGGGGCACCTATTGTGATTTGGATGATGTTGCATCGGGATAGGAAAACACAAAAGGGAGCGTGAGTATGCAGGAAATTGTTCTTCATACCCAACAGTTGACAGTTGGGTATCACAGAAAAGCATTGATACAGGATATTACATTTTCTGTAAAATCCGGGCAAATTCTAACGCTGATTGGTCCAAATGGTGCAGGAAAGTCTACCATTCTAAAAAGCATTACACGGCAGCTGCAACCAATTGCAGGAACGGTTTCTCTAAAAGGGGAATCCATTACACAAATGCCGGAACGTGCATTGGCACAGACGATGTCCATTTTCATGACACAGCGAATAGAGACAGAGCTGATGCGATGTGAAGATGTGGTAGAGTCAGGACGATATCCTTATACTGGACGTTTGGGGATTTTGTCAGATGTCGATCATCAAAAGGTAAAAGAAGCGATGCGATTGGTACATGTGGAAGATTTGGCAGACAAAGACTTCAATTGTATTAGTGATGGACAGCGGCAGCGTGTCATGCTTGCAAAGGCAATTTGTCAGGAGCCAGATGTTTTAGTTTTAGATGAACCGACCTCTTTTTTGGATATTCGGCATAAGTTGGAATTGCTGCATCTTTTGAAAGAATTGGTGAGAGAAAAACAGATCGCAGTGGTTTTATCTTTGCATGAACTGGATTTAGCACAAAAAATTTCTGATTATGTAATGTGTATCCGTGGAAATCATGTAGATCGTTACGGTACGCCAGAAGAAATCTTCACGGATCATTATATATCAGATCTGTACAATATTACTGATGGAAGTTATTATGCATTATATGGCTCTCTGGAGTTAAAAGCACCAGAAGGGATACCGCATGTTTTTGTGATCGGGGGCGGTGGATGGGGGATTCCTATTTATCGAACATTACAGCGAAAAGCCATTCCTTTTGCTGCCGGGATATTACAGGAAAATGATTTGGATTATCCAGTTGCACAGGCGTTGGCTTCTCAGGTCGTTGCAGAAAAAGCATTTGAACCTATCTGTGAAACGACATTACAGCGGGCAATACAAGTAATGACATCCTGTGAAAAGGTGTTATGTTGTTTGCCTTATTTTGGTGTGCTGAATGATAAAAATCGTCAATTGCTAGAGATCGCATCAGAAGCAGGAACATTGATTACCTCAGTATCATCTGCCCTATGACGGAAAAATGAGAACAAGGTTTTAACATATCGGTATGGGGATAACCTTTTGTACACTCATAGAAAATGATCTGGTAAATCATCATTGTTTTTAGAGAGAAAAAGTCGTTCCAAAATAGATTGGAACGACTTTTTATTTATTTTGAAAAAAGGTCTGTTTATGCAGTTCTTTTATTTTTTCTTGATACTGGCAGCTGTCTAATTGTGAGCGATATTTTTTAGGTGTCAATCCGGTATATGCTTTGAAATCGTGTACAAAATGGGATTGGTCGAAGTAACCTAAATCGGCAGCAATTTCTGTCAATGTGTGTTCATTGAGTTGATTTAAGGCAGAAATTGCTGCCTGAAATCGTAAAATTTTTGCAAGCTGTTTTGGAGGCAATCCAGTTTCTGTCCGGAAACATTGGTCTATATAACGTGGGGTATATCCAGTCTCTTGTGCAATGTCTTCAATACGGATGCTTCCGGAGGAACGAATGAGTAGATTGGATGTATGCAGGACTAAAAGATTACTGTGTGCAATGGGATTAATACGATGATAGAGTTTGAGATAGACATGAAGAAATGTGTCAATTTGTTGCAAAAAGTTTGTGGTATTGCAGATTTTTTCTAATATACCAGTATCTTGAATCAATTCTGAAAAGGGGATACGTTGATTTACTAAGTTACGCATGATGTCAGTACAGCCTAAGACAGGATTATATCCGGGTAGAAAGCGAACCCCAAAATAACAGGCATTCGATTGCAGTAATACGGATTCTGGTGCTAAAACAGTGCCGCAGATCTCTGCACTGGGCATCAGGGGATTGCAGCAAAACACCATATCAACACAGCCGTCTGGTATTGCATAGCGTGGTTGTGTGTTCGTTCGACACTGGTAAAAGTGAACAATTCCATATTGATGGAAGGTATATTTATAATATTGTTCAGAGGATGTGACAAAAAAAGGTTGTTTGGGTGTCATATAAATTTGCTGTTCCATTTTGTCCTCCTGCTTTTATTTTTTACAGAGTATTATAGCATACTTTTTTTAGAATGACAAGAGAAAATGTAAGAATATTGTAGAAATTCGTCTTTTAATTCAGAAGCTGTTATATCTAATTTTTATGACAATTAGAGGTATGGTTCGTTTGGGAGAAAAGAAAAAAGCAGTTGACAATGGAGAAAAATGAGGGTATAATAAAAGCATATAAATCACATGAAAATAATATGAATGAAATGAATGAGAAAAATTAAAAAATATATATTTTATGATTTAGTGTATAATGAAAAATATATGGGAAGTGTGAGAAAATCGCTTGTTGTTTTACTGCCGAATCATGTTGACAGGATTCCTTTGTTATACCGGTCTCTATGTTTTTTGAATAAGCAGAAGAAAAATGAAAATCCTATCAAAAAGATTTCTAATTGGTTATGTAGAAAGGAGAGATTGTCTTATCAGAATTTCTACAGAGGTTACGTGTGGGATTCTTGTATTGATGGATATTGCACTGTATGAAGAAGATGGAAAGCCGATTTCTGTCATCAGTATTTCTAAGCGACAGAATCTTTCCATGAAATATCTGGAGCAGATTCTAATGGTGTTGCGACGGGCAAATTTGGTGAGAAATTTAAAAGGCTGGAAAGGTGGTTATATCATTGCAAAACCAGCGAAACAGATTACACTGCGGACAGTGATTGATGCTTTAGATAGAACCATTTTGGCAGATGTTACTGTTCAAGAGTTGATAGACGATGTTGCCTTAAAAGAAATTATAAACC
>JAUNJC010000197.1 GCA_030523195.1 Oscillospiraceae bacterium | reverse complement strand
ATATCAGGAAAATTGCAGTGGGCTAGATCTTGCAAATGCATTAAATTATGATAATTTTATTAATGACCTGACAACAGATCTGATGCCTTATATTGAAAGTAATTTTTCTGTTAAAACTGGACGTAAAAATACTGCGATTACAGGCTTCTCTATGGGAGGACGTGAATCGCTGTTTATTGGTCTTACACGTTCAGATTTATTTGGGTATGTTGGTGCGGCATGCCCAGCACCAGGTTTGACACCGGGTTCCAATTTAAGCTTGCATCCTGGTCAATTACAGGAAAATAAACTGAAACCGGCTTATGATCAGCCATATTTGATCATGCTGACAGGTGGTGGAAATGACGGAACAGTAGGCAATCAGCCTTCATTATATCATAATATTCTGACAAGCAACGGAGTTACTCATGTATGGCATTCTGTAACAACAGGGGGACATGATGCAACGAGTGTGCAGCCACATTTCTATAATTATTTAAGATATATTTTCAAGGCAGTGTAAAAGAAAAATTTAATTGACATGACAAAAAAGCAAATTGGGTGACAAATCTGTAAGACATCCATTTGCTTTTTTATTATAATAAAAATAGTTGAGCGAAAATTCGTTTTGTATCGTATCGTGAGAATTGCCAAATAATAAAAGGAGGATTTGAAATGAATGTTAGAAAGCTGACAGCCAGTCTGACTGCATTAGCATGCAGTGCAGGAATGTTTGCCTATTTTCCAGCATTTCTGGAAAAAACGTATGCAATGGAAGTGGTGTATAACGATTTTGAGGTAAACTATGGTGGTTGGTATGGAAATACCGATGCAGTAACACTTACAGCAGAAAACGGAATCGGCTGTGATGGTTCCAGAGGTATGGTGGTATCAGGAAGAACCAATGTCACAGATGGTGCAAGTGCAGCAAAAGGCTTTTACCTTGCAGGTGGTGTGGAATATACATATCGTATGCAGGTTTATAGTGATACGGTAGAACAGTTCCATTTGTCATTACTCTGTGTAGATATGGAAACTGGTGAGGAAACAGAGACTGAACTGGATTCTGCAAAAAATGAAGCTGGTAAGTGGACAGAGCTTTCAGCAGATTATACTGCACCGGAAAATAACTGTGAGTTCCGTCTAACAATTACCACAGACAGCATAGCAGACTTTTGTTTTGACGAAGTAAAGGTGACAGCAGAACAGTCGGAAAACAGAGTTTCTGCTGCAACAACAGAAAAAGGGTTGAAGGATGAGTTTGCCAATTACTTTAGAGTTGGTAATATTTTAAATGGTTCTACTGTGCAAAATTCCACTATTACTGCCAGTATGCTGAAAGACTATAACAGTATTGAGTGCGAAAATGAACTGAAGCCGGATGCGACATTGGTACAGTCGCAGTGCAGTAACACTAATATTGGAGTTTCTTTGAGCAATGCAGCAAGTATCATGGATTTCTGCGTGAATAATAACCTTGCGATGCGTGGACATACGCTGGTATGGCACAGCCAGACACCGACGTGGTTTTTCAAGGAAAATTTCAATGCAAGCGGCAATTGGGTTTCTTCTTCTGTGATGGATCAGCGGATGGAGAGTTACATTAAAAATATGTTTGATGCGATTAAAACCCAGTATCCAGATCTGAACCTCTATGCCTATGATGTTGCCAACGAGTGCATCAGCGATGATAGCAATCGGACTGCGAATTTTGGTGGTTCCAGAGAACCGGGCGAAAACATTAGCGGGCAGTCACCATGGGTACAAGTGTACGGAGATAACAGCTTTGTAGAAAAAGCGTTTACCTATGCCAGAAAATATGCTCCAGAAGGTTGTGATCTCTATTATAATGATTATAATGAGTATTGGGATCATAAGCGGGACGCAATTTATAGTATGTGTAAGTCACTCTATGAAAAAGGATTGCTGGACGGAATTGGTATGCAGTCTCATATCAATGCGAATTATGATGGTTTTTCTGGCATGTCTGCTTACACTACTGCAATGAAAAAGTTTCTATCAATTGGCTGTGATTTGCAAGTGACGGAGTTAGATATTAGTACAGAAAATGGAACTTATACTGCGCAGCAGCAGGCAGACAAGTATAAGGCTATTTTTCAAGCAGCGATGGATTGGAACAAAAATCCGTCTTCTACAGGTCGTGTCACCGCAGTTTGCATTTGGGGTCCTAATGATGCGAATACTTGGATTAAGACGGAAAATGCACCATTGCTTTATGATACAAATCATCAACCGAAGCTTGCTTATACTACGTTGACTGCTATGATTCCGCAATCAGAGTGGGGAGATGGCAGCAATGTAGGCGGTGAGATAAAACCGAATGAATACGGTTGGTATTTTCATAGCACGTTTGAAGGAGATGCAGACAG
>JAUNJC010000196.1 GCA_030523195.1 Oscillospiraceae bacterium | reverse complement strand
TTATGATTTCTCATGCTTTTTCTCTTTTAAAACGTCTATGAACACAGGCTCTCAGTTGTTTTACGGTTTCCAGAAGTTCTACACCAAATTCGCTGCTCAGAACTTTCTTTTTATTCATCCATAATTTCCTCTGCCAATGCAGCGTACTCTGCACCCAGCTTTGTCTTCGCAGCAATCATATTTCCGGTTTCCGCTGCCTTTGCTGCTTCCACAGAACGATGAATGACCGTTTTGAATAACTTGCCGGAATAGCGTTCTGTGAGTTTCTGATAAGCTGCTCTGCTGACCAGTGTGGTATCTACCATCGTAGGAAGAATTCCACTGAGATGTAATGTAGGATTGATAGTAGATTGAATCTGCTGATACAATCCCATCAGGCTGTCCAAACCATCCATGCTGAATTTCTGCGTCTGTACTGGAATCAGCATCTCGTCTGCTGCTGCTAATGCATTGATAAGCAGTACGCCCAAAGACGGTAAACAGTCTATTAAAACATAGTCATACGTTTCCACGACCTCCGGAAGCAGAATACGCTTGACGATACTTTCTCTTGCCAGTGCGTTAATCATCATCATTTCTGCATTGGCAAGATTGATGTCTGCTGGAATGTAGTCAATGGAATAATCCTTGTGCTGCCGAATTGCCTGTTGCACCGTTTCCGGCAACACCATGGATTTCATTGCAACTTCTGAAATCAGGTGTGTCATAGTAGGCTTCTCATCTTGCTGATAGCCAAGGTATTCGCTCAGGTTTGCCTGTGGGTCTAAATCGACCAGTAAGACTTTTTTGCCTTTTACAGACAGTGCAGCAGCAAGATTAAACGCTGTAGTGGTCTTGCCGACACCGCCTTTCTGATTGCTAATGGTGATAATCTTTGCCATAATAACTTCCTCCTATTTATTCGTTTCGAGTTTTTTCACTTGTTCTTCCAGAGCTTCTGTTCTCCGATTCAAATTGATATAATCCGCAGCATATTGCTGAACTCGGATTTCGGAATCTCTTAATTGTCGCTTCGTATCTCTCAATTGTTTGCGAAGGTCTTGCTCCACTGTCGGCACTTCCCGAATCCAGCTTCGTTCTTCCCGAAGCTCTCTGGCTTTCTGCTGTCGTTCTTGAATATACTTTGCATCTGCCAAAAGCTGTTCCTCTTTTTTTACTTTTTTATCAGCCTTTTTTCTTTTTTGTGTCCGCTGTCTGCTTTCTTTATTTTGCTGCCTTTTTACTTTTTTACTGCATTCATCGCAATACTTTACTCTGATAAATCTATACTTATTATCATAGTCTGTATCTGATATTTCCAAATGGCATATTTCACAATACTTGTTCATGCAAGCCACTCCTCGGTCGTTTTTCCCACTCCCCCGAACCACTCCCCCACGCAAGGAAAATTACGTTTTTCCTACCGTTTTTCCTCTCGTTTTTGCCACTGTTTTTCATGATTTTCGAAAATTCCAGACTTTTCTGGAGAATTTGTTCTGAAAGCGTTTTGTCTTCCAGCTTAAGAGCTTGTAGAATGCTCTCCTGCGATAGTGTAGTGCTCTGTCCGAACTCCCTCCGAATGTCTACATTTACATTTCGTCCATGCTGGATGTCTTCAATCTGTGCCAGTGTTTCTGCTTGTCTTGTCCGCAATTGGGTTAACTCACCAAGAACAATTTCAGCTTCTGCCGGAATCATAGACGTTGATAATTCTTGTTCCGGCTCTGGCACTGATTCAGATTCCGTTGTTTCTTCATCTTCCGCTTGCAACCATTTGTTATATCTCCAACGAAGATAGACAATCAAAGGAACTCCATAGATTACTGCAAGCCCAATCAGGTTTCTCATAGTTTCATTCATATTTTCCTCCTTGCAAAACAGGAGCAAATGTGATATAATTTCTCCAGCAACTTTTTATAGTTGCTCTGGAACAGAAGAGACGGTCAGTACTTTGGGAAGAGTTGCAGACCATCTCTTCTTTTTTCGTTTTGAAAAATTACACCCACATTGCATTCCTAAATATTTCCTCCAAACAAGTAACCGGATTGGTACTGGCGAGAATGGCAACACAAATATAATGTTTCGATTCCAGAAAAATCTTATCACGATTATCTGCAACAATTTTGACCTTGTTCTTGTCATACCATGTATCACCGTTATACTTCATCACATAGTATTGTGAAAACGCTGTACCTTTTACAATTTCCTGCATGAAATCATCTCCTTATTTTCTCTGCAAAAGGCATCTGCTTCTGCATAACTTTCAAACCAGATTCTGCGAACGCACCGTCCTCCATTATTATCATGAATGAAGAAAACTGCTGAATTCGGTTTTTCATTTGCTACTGTAATATCTGTAACAGTAGGTAATGTATTGCTGCCAACTGTAGCAGTAACAGCATAAAATG
>JAUNJC010000048.1 GCA_030523195.1 Oscillospiraceae bacterium | reverse complement strand
TGTTCCCCTTAACAATCCCTTTCCGCCAAGCTGAGCCAGCTTGACCGCAGTCGCCGTTCGGCGGATAAAACACATCCATCAAATTTTCATTCAAAAATAAGCCACCTGCAAATTTACAGATGGCTTATCTTAATTTAAAAAAGAATTACACAATTGCGTCTTTCCGTGCAGCTGCCTTCTTGGTAAATGGTTCACTCTTCACCAGAAACCGCTTATGCGTTCCGCTGCCAATAGTACCGACTTCATCGGCTGCGGTCACGGAAAACGTGATCTCCCGACCGGAAACAACCGTCACCTCTGCAGTTGCTGTAACGGTCATCCCCTCTGGTGTTGCGGCGGTATGTGCCAAATCCAATGCCGTTCCCACTGTTGTTTCTCCCGCATCTAAAAAATCTGCGACTGCTTGGCAGGCTGCCTTTTCCATCAAGGCGGCTAACATCGGGGTTGCAAAAACCGGCAGCGAACCGCTGCCAACATGCTCTGCAAGCTGTGCTTCTGTTACTGTCACGCTTGCAGTTGCCTTTGTGCCAATTGTAATGGGCTGCATAAATATGCCTCCTATTGATTTTCTTTATTCTTGTGAACTTGTGGAACTGTCTGTTTCTTCTTCTACCACCGCATCTGGTGAAAGCATATCCCCAAGCACCCTGTCATAGGTCAGTGTATCCAACTTTTCATTTCGCTCCTGACCCGGTGCATAATTCGTAGAATAAACAGGGGTAATGTCCATTTCCTCCATCATGCTTTGTGTGAAAGAATCTCTTGGCATATCAATTGCCTGCATGATGACATACGGCAAATAGAATACAGATACGGCTTCGGTTGGCTGTATTTCCTCCATGTCCAATCCGAAATTGTTCCACATCACATATTTCTGTTCATATAATGTGCTGCAATTCTCACTGGTAATTCCAAGCTGTGCATAAATGCCATCCTCCCCACGCAAGGACGGGAAGTGGTCACCAATAAACAACACGATTGTAGGTTCATCCATTTCCTCCAACGATGCAATAAAATCAGCCAGACCATCGGAAGAATGCTGCACCCACTGCAAATAATTCTCAAATTCCGTATCCCCTGTTCCCTGATCATAGGGCTGATGATTCTGCATGGTCGTTGCATGCAGATATAATGGTTCCTCTGTATCCGTAATCATCTGTTCAATCTGATGATAAACCGTGTTATCATCAATATATGTTCCATACAGATCAACGGGCACTGTAAAATCATCTTCAAAAATCATGGTATCAAAGGAGAAACGGCCATAAATAGAACGGCGATTATAGAAACTGCCCTGAAAAGGATGTACATAAGCCGTTGCATAACCCTGTGCTTTGTAATAGGATGGGATAGTTGGCTGCTGCCGTTCCAACAACATTCTCTGCGGCATATTCGGGTCATTCAGAGATTTTACTGGCAAACCGAACAGCAGTTCAAATTCTGTCCGCACCGTATAACTTGCATAGGTCGGTGCAATGGCAGTGCCGGAAACACCTTTTTCTGCCACTTCATCCAGTCCAGCATAAGTATCCTCTGAAATATTCAACTCATCAAATACACGGAAATCTGCATAGGATTCCGACATGATTTCAATCACATTCGGCTTCACACCATCATTAAAGTTACATTGCTCTGTGATTTCATCCAAATATTGAGCAATGGTAGAATCTTTATTTTCTTCGTATGCTTCCGGCTCTTTCAGTTGATTGGCAATGTTTTCAGAACCTGTCTGCATAAAGAATGCAAGAAAACCATTGTTTTCAAACTTCTCATTCAAGATAAAAGTATTCTCTGCTCTGGAGACATCCACGCCAAAAAATGCATAAACCGGTGTGGACAAAGTTGGAACTAGAATCACCAGTGCACATGCCAGCAAGCAGGAAAGTCCCGTTACCATTCGCCGCAATCGCTTGGTATGCAGCGAAAACTTGGGATTGAACCAAAAAGCGATCCCAATAAAGGCAAGTACAATTAATATATACACAATGAGTCTTGGCGTAATTTTAATATACGCAAAGGAAGTCAGACTCTTAATGCTGCGGAACAGTTTCATATCCGTCATAATCAAATGGTTGCCATTGGTATTATATTTAAACAATTCCGTAATACTCAGTGCCATATATAGCACACTCTGCAAAAGCATGGCAAGCCAACCTTTTCGGAACAATAGCAATGCCCCTAGGAAAATCAATCCTGCAATCAGAATATTGAATAGCATAATAGACGGATGTTCTGCAATAAAAATAACAAGCTTACTGAGATATTTATCTTGATTCAATTCTGCCATGCAAACGATGAAAAGCGGATATAGCAACAATAGCATCCGATTGGTCATCGAAAAGCGAAGCGTGTTTTCACTCCGCCGTTCATTGCAAGCACAGATGCGAGCACGCAATACAGAAAATAACTTATGTAGTGATTCCATAATAGAAATCTTCCCCTTTCTCTCTATTTCTAACCGCCAATTTTACAAGGCAGTTCATTTCTCTATGTACTTTTTTATTCTTTCTTACTATAGCACAAGTTGCAAAAAACTGCAAGTCTCTCTTTTGTCATTTTTCCGTTTTTTCTAATTTTCGTGAAAAATGAAAAAAGGCACGCATTTTTAACAATATTTTTGTGTATTTTCGTCATATCGCTTGCGTTCTATTATCACACACATACAGTTTTGGATTTTTTAGGAGGATATTTTCTCAACACGATCCTGCTGTTTTTTGTTACTCAAAACGAAAAATTTTTTTGGAAAATCTCTTGACAATAGTCTCAAAACGAGTTATAATAATACTGTAAAAACTCATTTTGAAAAAAGAAAGGAGATCTTTCCTATGCAAGCTATCTTGGAATCCTATCGAATCAGCTGCAATCAGCTGACCATCCGCATTTCTGAACTCACAGAACAGATGCATTCTACCAAAACACAAAATGAATATGACCAACTCAACAGCCGTAAACATCTCTTGCAAACGGAACGGCTGGAACTTTTACAGGACATGCAAACCATGATGCCTTATATAAGGGAGGAAATGCCAATTGTCTAATCGTTCTTTTCTCAATCTGGAAAAAATTCCAGATATGCTTTCAGAAAATTCCCCCACTGACTACAAACAGCTAGATTTTTTAATTGAAAATTGCCTAACTGCAAGACAAAAACAAATTATTGTGTTATACTATTATGAGAAGCAGACACTCCGGCAAATTGCGAACACACTGGGAATTACAGAATCCACAGCGTGCCGTACCAAACAACGTGCCTGTAAACGGCTTTCTCATTACCTATATCCTACCAGAAGGGAGCTTTCCAACCATGAACACCCCCATTTATGATGCATTGCAAGACTATGCAAAACGACAGCCCATCCGCTTTCACATGCCCGGTCACAAAGGACATGCCCCCATTTCCGCTTGGAATCCACTCTACGCACTGGACATTACAGAAATTTCCGGTGCAGACAGTCTATTAGAGGCAAATGGCATCATTGCAGAAAGCGAACAAATCGCCGCTGCCCTCTTTTTCTCTGCCGGAACCATTTATTCTTGTGCTGGTTCTACTGGCTGCATTCAAACCATGTTAACCCTCATGAAGCAGGAAAACCGTACCATCCTTGCTGCACGCAATGTACACCGCAGCTTTTTAAACACCTGTGTACTGCTGGGACTGTCCGTCAAGTGGATTTATCCAGAAACGACAAACGGTCTGCTGTCTGGTCAATATACGCCAGAACAGTTTGATGCCGCACTTTCTGAAATAAAAGGACCTGCATGTGTTTATCTCACCTCACCAGACTATCTTGGCAAAACCGCAGACATCTCCGGCATTGCAGCTGTCTGCAAACAGCACAACGCACGGCTTTTAGTAGACAATGCCCACGGAGCACACCTTGCTTTTTTGAAAGACGGCAAACACCCCATTCAAAATGGAGCAGATTTCTGCTGTGACTCTGCCCATAAGACATTACCTTGTCTGACTGGATGTGCCTACTTACATGCCGCGCATGCCGAAGATGTCCCACGGCTAAAAGATGCCATGTCACTATTTGTCTCCACCAGTCCCTCTTACTTAATGCTGCTTTCCTTAGATGTATGCAATGCCTATCTTTCCAGCAAGGTGCAGCGAGACTTAACACGAATCTGCAAACGGGCTGCCGATTTAAAAAAGCGGCTGTCAGAAAAATATGTTTTTTTAGACAGCGATCCACTGCACCTGACCATTGATGCAGCTGCCAGCGGCATGGATGGTCTGGATTTGGGAGCCAAACTGGAACGGGCGGACTGTGTGCCAGAGTATGCGGACAGAGATTTTGTAGTACTGCTGCTCTCGCCGTATCAAATACCAGAGGAATTAGATGTGCTGGAAGTGACGCTGCATATGCTGGAAGCGGACCCCTATCCAGAAACAGAACAAAAGGAAATTATGCTGCCGCATCCGGAAATTGTCTGTGGTATCCGAGAGGCAGCACTGGGGGAACAAGAAACCATTCCCGTTGCGGAAAGCGTTGGGCGAATCTGTGCGGCGGTCAAAGTACCATGTCCGCCAGCTGTTCCGATTGTATGCAGCGGCGAAAAAATCAATGCCGCCTGTGTGGAAGTGCTGACGCATTACGGAATTTCGGAGATTGCGGTGGTAAAAGGCTCTCCCAATCTTGCCGATTGATTCCGACAAGAAAACTATAAAAATAGATTTTCATATATTCTTTGTTTTCTTAGAATAAGGAATTTTGATATCCGTGCGTTCTATTAAATAATCCACACTTACATGATAATAATCCGCCAATGCACACAGAATTCCAATAGATGGATTATTTTCCCCTGTTTCATATTTGGAATAACCTGTCTGTGACATTTTTAAATATTGTGCCACTTGTTTTTGCGTGAGACCTGCGTTTTTTCGCAGCTCACAAATCCTTTTATACATTTCATATCACCAACTATATTATATAGCATATCAGGTGGTATGAACATTGTCGAATTTCCGACTACAACCATAAAAATACAAAATATCGTTCTTCCTTGGACAATGTATCCGAATTTGCAGCGTTTTGAAACGAATCACTTAACCATCACTCATCTATTGCAATCCAAAAAGGAAAGCGGCAGCGTAATGTCTCACGCTGCCGCTTTCCCTATATTTATGAGAAAATTTCCTCACAAGAATTAATACATGCCGCCCATGCCGCCTGCCGGTGCAGCCGGTGCCGGTTCATCCTTCTTAATCGTTGCAACGGCACTCTCTGTAGTCAGTACCATAGAAGCAATGGATGCTGCATTCTGCAACGCACTTCTTGTTACCTTAGTCGGATCTACAATGCCACTGCCCAGCATATCACAGTAAGTTTCTGTGTATGCATCAAAACCATAGCCAACCTTGCGGCTTCTCCGAATCTTATCGATGATAACACTGCCTTCCAAACCTGCATTGGCTGCAATCTGACGAAGCGGTGCTTCCAACGCACGCAGAATAATCTTTGCACCGGTCTTTTCATCGCCTTCCAATGTCGGAATCAGCTTTTCAATGATCGGCATTGCGTTAATCAGTGCAGTACCGCCGCCTGCTACAATACCTTCCTCTACAGCTGCCTTGGTTGCAGACAGAGCGTCTTCAATCCGCAGCTTCTTTTCCTTCATTTCTACTTCGGTAGCAGCACCAACATGGATCACTGCAACACCGCCAGACAGCTTGCCAATCCGCTCCTGCATCTTTTCCTTGTCAAAGTCAGAAGTAGACAGTGCAATCTGATTCTTAATTTCCTGAATCCGCTCTGCAATGGCTTCCTTGTCGCCAGCACCGCCAACCAGAATGGTGTTTTCCTTGTCAATCACTGCCTGACCAACACGACCCAGCATATCAACCGTAGCATCCTTCAGTTCCATATCCAGATCCTTGGAGATCACAGTACCGCCGGTCAGGATTGCAATATCCTCCAGCATTTCCTTTCTTCTGTCGCCAAAGCCCGGAGCCTTTACAGCTGCACACTTGAATGTACCACGCAGATTGTTCAGAATAATGGTGGTCAGTGCTTCGCCTTCGATATCCTCTGCAATGATCAGCAGCTTCTTGCCCATCTGTACAATCTGTTCCAGCAGCGGCAAAATTTCCTGAATGTTGCTGATAGTTCTATCCGTCAGGAAGACCAGTGCATCATCATATACTGCCTTCATCTTTTCCCGATCTGTTACCATATACGGAGACAAATAACCACGGTCAAACTGCATGCCCTCTACCACTTCGCTGTAGGTTTCTGCGGTCTTGCCCTCTTCAATGGTGATAACACCATCTGTTGTCACCTTTTCCATTGCCTCTGCAATCAGCTTGCCGACATTTTCATCAGCGGAAGAAATAGTGGCAACTCTTGCGATATCCTCAGAGCCATTGACTTCCTTGGAATTTTCCTGAATGGTATCGACTGCGGCATCAACTGCCTTTGCAATGCCCTTACGAAGTACCATCGGATTCGCACCGGCTGCAATGTTCTTCAGACCTTCATGAATGATTGCCTGTGCCAGAACCGTTGCCGTTGTGGTCCCATCACCAGCGGCATCGTTGGTCTTGGTTGCCACTTCTCTTACCAGCTGGGCACCCATATTCTCAAAGGCATCTTCCAATTCAATATCCTTTGCAATGGTCACACCGTCATTGGTTACCAGCGGTGCACCAAATTCCTTATCCAGTACCACATTTCTGCCCTTTGGACCGAGGGTGATCTTTACCGTATTTGCCAGCTTATCAATACCAGCAACAATTGCGTCTCTTGCGTCTGCATTGTATTTAATTTCTTTTGCCATGATTCTGCACTCCTTTTCTCAATTGCCTTTTCATGTACTTATTCTGTAACAACAGCGATGATTTCGCTTTCATAAACAACTGTCAGCTCTTCGCCGTTTTCCTTGATCTTCTGACCAGCGGTCTTGCTCATCAATACCTTGTCGCCAACCTGCACTGCCATCGGAATCAGCGTACCAGTGGAAGCATATTTTCCTGCACCACACGCAACAACGGTAGCTGTTGCATAGCTGTTGGAAGCTGCCTTTGCACTCAGAAGCAGACCGCCTGCGGTCTTTTCTTCCTTTTCCTCTTCAAACTTGACAATCACTCTATCTGCCAATGGTTTCAACATAACGCTCTTCCTCCCATAGATTTTATAGTTTATCACTTACATGCTGTTTGTGTTAGCACTCCTTTTTTCTGAGTGCTAATCTTATTATAACAACTTTTCCGGAAAAATCAAGCCTAAATGCTGTTTTTTCTGTAAAATTGTATGAATGCACAATTTATTCCTATAAATAGAAAAAGTATTGTATCATTTTTACATGAAATGCGAATGGTTTTTCAGTTCATTTTGAATTCCGCACTGCATCTAACAAATACATTTTAGATCTTTACAAATTTCATAATTTACAATTGGTTAATAGAAAATAAATAAAAAATACACCATACTTTTACCATCGTATGTTATCATACTGATAAACGGCAATTTTATTTTGTCATAAAAAATAAAACAAAAAAGTGAGGTTTTGTCGCCATGGCATTGGAAAAAGTATTAATTGTAGATGATGATCCCAATATTTGTGATGTATTGATGATGTATCTGGAAAATGAAGGATACAGTGTCATTCTCTCTTATGACGGAGAGGAGGCTCTGGTAAAATTTAACGCATTGAAACCAGATATCATTTTACTGGATGTAATGCTCCCGAGCATGGACGGCTGGCAGGTCTGCCGGGAAATCCGGAAAAAGTCTAGTGTCCCAATCATTATGATTACCGCAAAGGGCGATACCTTTGATAAAATACTGGGTCTGGAACTTGGTGCAGACGATTATATTGTAAAACCGTTTGATACCAAAGAAGTTGTTTCTCGAATCAAGGCAATTGCCAGAAGAGTCAGTGCCGCTCCAGCTGAAACGGAAGTAAGAGAAGTTCGCTATGACAAGCTGTCTGTCAATATGACACGCTATGAACTGCGAGTAAACGGAAAGGTAGTGGATACTCCACCGAAGGAATTGGAACTGCTCTTCTATCTCGCATCCAATCCAAACCGTGTTTATACCCGTGATCAGCTGCTGGATGAAGTCTGGGGCTTTGAATATTATGGAGACTCCCGTACCATTGATGTCCACATCAAACGTCTGCGGGAAAAACTCGAAGGGGTTTCCGATAAATGGGCTCTTAAAACCGTCTGGGGCGTTGGCTATAAATTTGAATCCGAAGAAGAAGAATAATGGCTGACGAGGCGAAAAAATCACGCATCTTTCATCCCCTTGCCATGCGAATTGTCTGCATAGAAATATTAGCAATGCTGGTTTGCACCATTATTATTTCCCTTATCAGTATTTCCATGTACAAACATTCTGTTTTCTCCTCCATTGGAAAAAATGACGGCATTTTAGCAGTGAACATGCTCAAATGCTATAAAGAAGAAAATGAAGAAGAACAAGACAGCATAAATTGGATACCAGAAGGTACCGCACAAGAGTTATTGGACTGGAATACAGAGGCATCGCATGTTCTGTATTTTTTGTTTGACACAGAAGGCAATTGTGTGATTTGTTCCAAGCAAGTCAACTGTGAAAAGGCGAAAATTCACTTGGATGATTCTGCATTGCAGATTATGCAAAAAGACGGCAAATATCTTTCTGATACCCTTGCCATGCTAAATCCAGAGGAAAACCACCCCATGATCAGTAAAGGCTCTGTTATTTCTTTTCTAGAACCAGATGGAACAACTACCAATTACTATCTGTTCAGCAACACCGTAACCAGCGTGATGGATGCATTTGTAATCAGGATCTGGATGTTTGGGCTGCTGTGCTGTATTGTATTGAGTGGGATTCTCATCGGTGTAACAGTCTTTTTCCTAAACCGACATCAAAAACCACTGGAACAAATGATGCGGATTGCACAGCAATGTGCAAAGGGCAACTACACAGAGCATCTGAACCCGGGGCGTTTTGAAGAACCTTCCTATGAGGCAATGACGTATAGTATCAATGAACTTGCATATGCAGCGGAAAATGCAGAAAATCAACGAAAACAATTCGTTTCCAATGTTTCGCATGAACTACGGACACCTATGACCATCATCAGTGGATATGTAGACGGTATGCTGGATGGCACTGTTCCGAAAAACAAGAGAGGACAATATCTTTCCATTGTCTCGCAGGAAATGCAGCGTCTAAAAATTCTGATTTCTTCCATGCTAAATCTTACAAGGTTCGATAACGGTACCATTCAAATTCACTACCAGCTGTTTCCCATTCAGGATTTGGTTTTCCGAACCATTCTGATGTTTGAAAGCCGTCTAGAAAAACGACATATCACATTGGTCGGTTTGGATTCTGAGCCAGTTCAGGTCTGGGGTGACCCAGATTTGATTGGACAGGTGATTTATAATCTATTTGAAAATGCAGTCAAATTTGTCAACACTGGCGGTACGATTACTTTTACCTTTACAGAGGAATCCAAAAACACCATTCTTACCATCCGCAATACCGGGGCTGGCATTTCCAAAGAAGAACTACCAAAGATTTTTGAACGATTTTATAAGTCGGATGACTCTAGAAGTCACGACAAAACCGGACTTGGCATTGGACTGGATATTACCAAGCACATTATTCGCCTGCACAAAGCACAAATTTTCGTCAGCAGCGAAGAAGGTGAATATACGGAATTCTCTATTCATCTGCCAAAGAAGGAAAAACTGGAAGTCCCTCATATAAATCACACAGAAGAAAATCCAAAAGAAACCATGTAACAAAAGGCGGACGATACCAAATGCAATCGTCTGCCTTTTTGCATATGAGATAGAAAGGAGCGTTTCCCATGGCAGAAACACCGTTTTCACCAATTTCACCATCACAATCGGACGCACAAATAAATCCTGCACAAAATGCACCAACAATGCCTCAACAAAATCCACAAAGCAAACAGCCACAATATGCACAAATATCATCCTACGCACAAGCAGCACCTCTGCAAAATCCGCAAAACGGACAGCCGCAACCTACACAAACACCACCATATGGTTCTTACCCACAGCCAGCCCCATTTTCACCTGTACAGCCTGTTCCAGCTGCAACAAGACCTGCAAAAGCTAAGGCAACGCCGGAACAACGCCGGCTAACAAAACTGGCTTGGATTTCCATTGCACTCGCATTTTTATTGCTGCTATACTGTATTTGCAGTGATATTCTCCGCTATTTTCAGATGGAAACGACAACACCAACGATGCAGCAGCCGCAACAAACGCTGACAGTACAATATCAGGAAAAACCTGATTCAGAGCAAATTACAAAGCCAGATGCAAACGGCAAATATACCGTTGCTGGCGTTGCAGAGGCAGTCGCACCTTCCATTGTGGAAATCAAAGCTGCCTCTGGCAATACCACTATGAGCAGCGGTTCGGGTATTATTCTCTCTGAAGACGGCTATATTGTTACAAATGCACATGTACTGCAAAACTGTGATACCTTCTGGGTTTCCATTGGGAAAAACAATACCGTCATTCCAGCAACCTGTATCGGAATGGATACCAAAACCGATTTAGCAGTTTTAAAAGTAGAACAGGACGGTTTACCGGCAGCAACCATCGGAAATGCAGACTCCCTGCTGGTGGGAGAAGAAGTCGTTGCCATTGGCAATCCTGCTGGACTGACAGGAACTGTCACAAACGGCATTGTTTCTGCCCTGCACCGACAAGTTAAGAGTGGTTCCACTGGCTTTGAAATGGACTGCATTCAAACCAATGCTGCCATCAGTCCGGGAAACTCCGGCGGTGCACTAGTTAATCTATATGGGCAGGTGGTCGGCATTACCTCCTCCAAATACACCAGTATTTACAGCGGGACGGCGTATGAAGGGTTGGGTTTTGCCATTTCCATCAATGCTGCCATGCCAATCATTGAAGAACTGGTGGCACAAGGCTATGTATCCGGTCGTGTACGGATGGGAATCACATTCCGATCATTAGATATTCCAGAAGTGCTGGCAGAATTTCAGCAGACACATCATCTACCAGAAAATACAACAGTATCAGGACTGTGGATTTCAGAAATTGCACAGGACTGCGATATTTCTAACACAGAATTGCAAGTTGATGATGTGATCTATTCCATAAATGGCACTGCTGTCACGAATTACAATGATTTAAATGCAATACTCGAAACCTGTACAACGAATGAAATGCTCACTGCCAACTGCTGCCGGTTTGATGATGCCGGCAATCAACAGAAGTTTTCTATTACATTCCAACTCATGGAAGACCGATCAGGAAATTTCTGATTCACAATGAATGACAATGCAAAAACGGAAAGCAACAAACCTGCTGCTTTCCGTTTTCTTTTTCTTAATCTATCTGATTTTACAACAAGGAACGTGCTTACAGCGTTACCTTTTCTGCTAAATAAGCTTCCAACTCTGCAATCGGTATCCGTACCTGTTCCATCGTATCCCGATCTCTCACTGTAACACACTGATCCTTTTCCAATGTATCAAAGTCATAGGTAATACAGAACGGTGTACCAATTTCATCCTGCCGACGATACCGCTTTCCAATGGAACCGGTATCATCAAAATCTACCATAAACTTTTTAGACAGCTGTGCATACACTTCCTGCGCCTTTTCGCTCAGCTTCTTCGAAAGCGGCAGAATCGCTGCCTTATACGGTGCCAATGCTGGATGGAAATGCATCACAACACGAGTATCATTCTTTTCTGCATCCACCACTTCTTCATCATAGGCTTCTGTTACAATCGACAGGAATAGACGTTCTACGCCCAAAGACGGCTCAATGACATATGGAATATACTTCCGGTTTTCCTCTGGATCAAAATATTCCATAGACTTGCCGCTGTGGTTCATGTGCTGCGTTAGGTCGTAGTTGGTACGATCTGCGACACCCCAAAGTTCGCCCCAGCCAAAGGCAAAACGATATTCAAAGTCGGTAGTTGCCTTGGAGTAGAAGCACAGTTCCTCTGGATCATGGTCACGCAGCCGTAGATTTTCTTCCCGAATGCCAAGGTTCAACAGGAAATTCTTGCAATAGCTTCTCCAATACTGGAACCATTCCAAATCCGTATCCGGCTTGCAGAAAAATTCCAGTTCCATCTGCTCAAATTCCCGTACTCGGAAGATAAAGTTCCCCGGTGTGATTTCATTTCGAAATGACTTTCCGATCTGTGCGACACCAAACGGTACCTTTTTCCGAGAGGTTCTCTGAATATTAGCAAAATCTACAAAGATACCCTGTGCGGTTTCCGGACGGAGATAAAGCTCTGACTTAGAATCCTCTGTGACACCCTGAAATGTCTTGAACATCAGATTAAACTGCCGAATGTCCGTAAAATCACACTTTCCACAATTCGGACACGGAATCTGCTTCTCCCGAATGTAGTTCATCATTTCCTCATTCGACCAGCCAGCCGGATTCGTACCGTCAAAATCCTCAATCAGATTATCGGCTCTGTGACGAGTTTTACAAGCCTTGCAGTCCATCAACGGATCAGAAAAGCCACCCAAATGACCGGATGCCACCCAAGTCTGCGGATTCATCAGAATCGCACTGTCTAAGCCAACATTATAAGGGCATTCCTGCACGAATTTCTGCCACCATGCCTTTTTGATATTGTTTTTCAGTTCCACACCAAGCGGACCATAATCCCATGTATTGGCAAGTCCGCCATAGATTTCTGAACCGGCATATACAAAGCCTCTGGACTTGCAAAGGTCTACAATTTTATCCATGCTCTTTTCCTGATTGGTCAGCATTACAATTTCCTCATTTCTGTATTTTTTTGCACAAAAAGTGCATCCTATCTTTTTCATTATAAACGAAACAGCGGAAAATGTCAAGGTGCTGAAAATCATTTTTGTGAAGAAGCCTGTAATAATCTTCAATGTTAATCCAAAATTTTATCAACATCACTGTCCATAAACAAGAGGAACGCCTGATGCTAATGATGAATCAATATGATCGAGAACGGAATCAAATACTGTATTCTTGATATATTCTTTTAATGATTCCTTGATTTTAACATCGTCAGTGCCAAGATAAAACCTGACAATTGCAAGTTTTACAATATCCAAAAAATCATTATAATGTATTATATAAGAATCATTTTCAAAAGTTTGAAGATGATAATATTCTTTATTATCATCTGATTTCTCAAAAAAGCACCAGCAAAGCTCGGCTGTCCAGTTTTCTTTCCTATTAACACATTCAATAAACTGTTTAAATTGACACGCTGGCAACGCATTAATAAGTAATGCAACACATTCATTTGCCTCATTATTTACAAGTAAATTCACAAAAAAGCTCCCTCTATTTAAACCGATGGATACATGGTAATAAGCTTATTATCTCTAATATCGTCTTAGAGATCTTTCGAGTTCTTGTATTTGTTGTATATTCAACATAAATTACACCGTCTACGCCACTTATATTTTGGATGTTATCTGTTAGATCACCACCATGAAAATCACAGCTTTGGAGTCTGTTTATATTCCTTTTCCAAAATAGAATAGTAAAGTCTGTCGACATACACGCCATTCATATAAAAGTAATCCCGTAATGTTCCATCATAATGAAATCCACATTTTTCAATGACTCTTTTCGATGGGATATTGATAGACTTATGACAAATTTGCACCTTATGCAGCTTTATTTTGGAAAATCCATAGTCTATCACTGCCTTAGTTGCCTCTGTTGCAAACCCACGGCATTGAAATGCAGAACCAATACAATATTCTATCTCTGCAAAATTATTTTTGGTATCCACCAAGAAATAGGCAATCTGACCAATGCACTCTTTGTTTTCCTTTGCAATAATTGCCCATCTATAATAATCATTATTTTGATAGGAATTTATATATTTATTTAGCAATGTATCGACTGCCTCTTTTGT
This sequence comes from Oscillospiraceae bacterium, assembly GCA_030523195.1. GTDB lineage: Bacteria > Bacillota > Clostridia > Oscillospirales > Ruminococcaceae > Ruminococcus_C. Next base: position 1,410 of record JAUNJC010000048.1, on the reverse strand, counting down.
CGTGTAGGTTGGTTCAGAATACATGGATTGTATTTTTTCATCTGCAATCCAGTTTTTTAACATTGCACTGTTATCCTCATATGTGAACTGCCTTAAAATGAGATTTTGGGTTTCTATCGTTTGTGTTCCAATATGTTCCATTTATCTATAACTCCTCTTCTGTGATGTGTAATGATATACATATGCGATAAAAAGAGACGATTCCACCATTCTAATTGCTGCAATCGTCTCTCTTTTTCAATCGGATTTCCCTGACCAGCCTTCAGGAAAACCGATTCCTTCATTTCCGTTTCAGCTCACCAAAAAAGACAAACATTAAAATTTTTGACAAAAGAAAATAACTTCTGCTATACAACTGCATTGCTATCATATTCATATACTTCACTTTTCAGATTAGCAGTGTCATCGGAAATATTATAACGATCACCTTGCTTTTTTGCATACAATGTTTCTAATTTTTTCTTTCTTATCTTACTATAAATACTTCCAACCACACTAACCGCTATCAGAGGAACGAATAACGACGCCAAAATAGGAATACCAGAAATACCAATAATAAACGCAAAAATTATTATACATAAAACTTCAGCAAAAATAAATGGAAGAGATACTTTTTTTGAACGTTTTCTATTTAGCTTCTCCACATCCTTACTTAAGCATGCCATTTCTCTTTCATTCTCAGTAATTTTTTTTCTTTTTTCCTCAATTTCTTTTCCTTTTGTGTTCCAATATTCCCTTACACAATCTTTATATGCATTCCAAGTTCCCTGCAACTTCTCTGCTACTGCCTCGTCTTCATGTGCTTTTGCAGCAGTATAGGCACGCTGAAAATTTGTTTCTACATTGGAAAATTGACTTTTTCCTATTGTATGATCTTCCAACTCTTTTGAATTTGCATTAACAAGTCCCCAAAAGCCACGATAATCTGCTGGATTCTCATGTGTTGCTTTTTCAAATGCAGCAGTAGCATAAGCGTAATCTTTTTGAACATGCATCCATTCATATCCATTCCGAATTTCCTTATCAAAAACAGTCGTCACATAACTAGATTCCACATTTGCATGCTCAGAAGAAAGTGCATATGGCGTTCCACAATGAACACACTTTGCTTGAACTGCTCCTCCTGGCAAGAAGGAAGAATGTTTCAGCGGAATAATGTCACCCCCACACTGTTCACATTTTAAAATCTGTATTTTCAATGCCATATTATAATTCCTCTACTTTATTTACTTTTTACTAAAACAAAAACAATAAAGGCTCATTTTATTTCTTATGTTTCCATTTTAGCACAAAAGCAAGGCATTTTTAATTTGCTTTTATTTAATTTTTGATGAATTAAAAACAACCGACTTGATAAATGCACAAGTCCAGTAAAAACGGACAATAGAAAAAATAGCCCTCCTATGGTAT
>JAUNJC010000047.1 GCA_030523195.1 Oscillospiraceae bacterium | reverse complement strand
TGCTGGTTCTGATTCTGCTGTGGATTCTGGTTCTGCTGGAAGTTATTCTGTTCTGGATTTTGGTTTTGACGTGACATTTATGCACTCCTCTTCTCCGCACAAGCGACTGCCAGTCTGCCGCAGCCTGTGCGGTACTGCAAACGACATTCCTTTCTGACAGCCCGAACAGTGCTGTTTCTTTTCCTGCACCGCTCTGCCTGTAGTATACCGTTTTTGCTGCAAAATATACATTGTCTGCGAAGCTGCTTTTCACATTTTCACACGGCTTTGTTGAAATGTTGAAAACAATGTTGAAACTATCTATTTTCACCTATTTTCCGTTATAATTTTCGTCTTTTTTCACAAAATTCAGTTTTTTTAAAAAAAAGCTTGACTTTTTTTCGATTTTGTAGTATACTATAAAAGTCGCAGAAATGAAATGTGTTCTGCTTGCATGTGTTGATGTTGGGTGGCGGCATAGCTCAGTTGGCTAGAGTACTCGGTTCATACCCGATTGGTCGCTGGTTCGAATCCTGCTGCCGCTACCATTTCGGCCCGTTGGTCAAGAGGTTAAGACACCGCCCTTTCACGGCGGAATCATGGGTTCAATTCCCGTACGGGTCACCACACAACACACAATGCGCATGCGTTTCTTTCTGCGATTTTTTGGCCCGTTGGTCAAGAGGTTAAGACACCGCCCTTTCACGGCGGAATCATGGGTTCAATTCCCGTACGGGTCACCAAGAGTATGCTTGAAAATGACAAAAAGTTGTTATTTTCAGGCATATTTTATTTTTACATTGAGAAAAAGGAGTTATCACATGAAAAGAGCATTTTCGATTTGTCTTTTTCTGAGCATTGCAGCAGGCTGCCTGTTGACAGGCTGCGGAGAGCAGGAAAAAGCAGAGAGTTCTGACAAAGCTGTTGCAACCACCGAAGCGGAAACAACGGAAGCTGCAACAGAAGCAGAAACAACAGAAACGGAAGCAGAAACCACGGAAGCTGCTACAGAAGCAGAAACGGAAACAGAAGCAGCAGAAACAACTACAACGAAAAAAGCCGCTGCTGATTCCAGTAGCAGTGATGGTTTATGGGCTGATTTTGATCGTATGACATTTTCTGTCAATGGTAAAACGTATACATTGGGTGAAACCACTTTGCAGGAAATGATAGACGATGGCGTACCGTTTGAGGAAGATGATCTGGCAAACGCAGGAAACAATGTGAATCCGAATTATGAATCTTCTTCATTTAATATTACACTGGGAGAATATGCGTTTGCACAGGTAAAAGTATTAAATGATACCTCTGAAAATAAACCGGCAAATGAATGTTATATTGATGAAATCTATATGCCAGTTTATTCGGATGAGCCGCAGGATGTCTTGCAGTTTAATTTTCCGTTTACCATGACAAAGGAAGACTTGCTGGCAAATTCAGGAGAACCGGAAGATCCAGATGACATTTATGTTTATGAAAGTGAAGACAGCGACTATAAGAGCGAATCTTTTACCTATCGCAAGGAATCGGAAAAATATTATGGAGACAACACCTATCATTTTGAATTTACAAATGGGGAATTGCGGTATGTAACCATTAGCTATACCCCGTAAGGAATGATTTGATTTTCAGTTATATACAGAGAACAATGCACCGTTCAGTCAATCTGGGCGGTGCATTTTTATCATCTCTATGTTATTTTATGCAATATTGATCTCGCTGTTCTACTGCTAATCGGTCGCAGCGTTCATTTTCCGGATGTCCGGCGTGTCCTTTCACCCATATAAATTCTACTTGATGTCGTTCCAGCAGCGGCAGCAGCTGCTGCCATAAGTCCACATTCAAAGCAGGTTTCTTATCTGCTTTCACCCAGCCCCGCTTCTGCCAGCCATACACCCAGCCTTTTGTCACACTGTCTACTACATATTTGCTGTCCGTTGTCAGAATGACATGACACGGTTCTTTCAATGCTGAGAGGGCGGCAATCACACCGGAAAGCTCCATCCGGTTGTTGGTGGTTTCTGCTGCACCGCCGGAAAGTTCTTTTTCCTGCGTACCATATCGCAGCACAGCTCCCCAGCCGCCGGCACCGGGATTGCCGCTGCAAGCACCATCTGTAAAAATTTCTACTGTTTTCATGTATCTTGTTCCTCCCAGTATTGCTGTACAGCAGCATTGACTTCCGAGAAGCTGTAGCCTTTTCGCACCAATGCTGCCTTGACACGCTGTATCATTTGGCGGTCAGATGGGTCAGCGAGTTTTTCTGCATAGTGCCGTGTAATGACTTGCAGCAGCCGTTCTATGGTGGTTTCCTCATAGGGTTGCAGCACAGCTGCAATGACATTTTTCGGTACCCCTTTTTGCCGCATCATCTCCCCTGCCCGCCGCAGCCCATAGCCTTTTCGCTCCACCGCAGAACGTGCCATCTGTTGAGCATACTGGTAATCATTGATCAATCCCATTTCTGTCAGTCGTTTCAAAACGGCAAAGCTGACGGATTCTCCATACTGCGGTGCAAGCCGCTGAAACATGGCTTTATAGGTATAGGGGCGAAAATTGAGCCACCGGATTGCCTGCTGCATGGCGTGCCGCTGACAGAAAGAGACTTGCATTTGCTGCAATGTTTTCTCGTCGATTTCCAGACGGTCGAGCAGAGCGTATTCCAGTACGCAGGTATGGTCGATTTCATAGCAGCGGCCATCTGCCAGCTGTAATTCCCAGACAGACGGACTTTTTTGTGTTACCTGTGCAATCTGCATCGTTTATTCCGTCGGTTCAAATTCGGCAAAATCGCTTTCCGCTGCAATATCCAGATCGGCATCGGTATCTAGGGTATCTACGTTTTGCATTTGTGCAGCGGCAGCGGCTTCTGCTGCCTGTTCGAGTGCGTCTGCCGTGTCAGAGGTTGTTTCTGTTTTTTTCCCTTCTGCTGCGGCTTTGACAGCCAGTTCTTTCTGCTCTGCCAATTTTTGCTTGATTTTATCCTCAATTTCTTTCATGGTTTCCGGTGTATTTTGGAGCAGTTCTTTGATGTTGTCTCTGCCCTGACCGAGCCGCTGTCCTTCATAGCTGAACCAAGAACCGCTTTTCTTGATAATATCCAGATCCACTGCCAAATCCAGAACTTCTCCCGTACGAGAGATGCCCTTTCCATAGAGAATATCAAATTCGCAGTCCTTGAATGGGGGGGCAACTTTATTTTTAACAATCTTTACTCGTGTACGGTTGCCAATAATATTGGAACCATCCTTGATGGCTTCGCCTTTCCGGACTTCCATGCGAACAGAGGCATAGAATTTCAGAGCACGTCCACCCGGTGTCGTTTCCGGATTGCCATAGATCACACCGATTTTTTCTCGAATCTGGTTGATAAAAATGGCAACACAGTTGGATTTGGAGATGACAGCCGTCAGTTTCCGCATGGCTTGTGACATCAGTCTTGCCAGCATTCCCACATGACTGTCCCCCATCTCCCCTTCAATTTCTGCCTTTGTGGTCATTGCGGCAACAGAGTCCACAATCAGAACATCAATTGCACCAGAGCGTACTAAGGCTTCTGCGATTTCGAGTGCCTGTTCGCCGCTGTCCGGTTGGGAGACCAGCAGGTTATCAATATCTACACCAAGGGCACGGGCATAAACCGGATCAAGGGCGTGTTCGACATCAATAAAGGCTACTTCCCCACCGAGTTTCTGTGCTTCTGCGGCAATGTGCAGGGCAACTGTTGTCTTACCGGAACTTTCCGGTCCGTACAGTTCCACAATTCTGCCCCGTGGAACGCCGCCGATGCCGAGGGCGAGATCCAGTGTCATAGAACCAGTTGGGATGGCATCCACTTGCATGGTATTGGCTTGTCCGAGCCGCATGACAGCACCGCTGCCGTAGGTTTTAATAATATGAGCAATGGCACTTTCGAGTGCTTTTTTCTTTTCTTCTTTGGTTTCCGGCATGACGATTTGGGCTTTATTTTTTTTCAGTTCTTTTGCCATAGAGAGAACTCCTTTCTAATAGAGCATGTTAGGTTGATACCTTATTATATAATAGAAAATTGAGTGTTCCATTTTTATTTCTGAGAAAGACATCAGACAGCGTTGCACACCGCAGGCAACTGCGGTCAAGCTGGGGTGTCCCCCAGCCTTGCCGACCCGTTCGGACAAGGTTTTTCAAGAAGTCGTTTCCATACGTTTCTTTATGAGACGGTCTGACCTCCGCCGGCAAAAGGAGGTTCTTTACTTATTTTTCTTGTACAAACTCGTTTGCTTTTCTTTTTGCTTCGCAAAAATGTGGGCTGCTCGCCCACACCTAGGCAGCATTTTTGAAAAACTGCTGCACCGAAAAACTTTTAATTTTGCCTGCGGCACTTCTGACCCTACGATAAAAATTCTCGCAGTTGTGTTTCCAGTAATGCCCGTACTTTTGCATAGGAGAAATCCTGCTGCCGTTTCCGCTGCCGTGCTACCAGTTCTCGCCGCAATAGCGTATCTGTTAGAATGCGGTCTGCAACCATAGCAGTTTCCACCGGATCTTTACGGTCTAATAAAATACCACCGTCTCCCAATGTATCTGGCACGGCACAGGAACGATATGCCAGAATGGGAACGCCGAAATACATTGCCTCCACCAAAGGAACACAAAATCCTTCATGTTCGCTCATACAGAGAAAGAGGTCTGCTGTATGGTAATAGGCAAGAATATCCGTAAATGGAATATGTCCGGTGAATAATACGTTTTCTGCCTGCAATGCTGCGGTATACCGGCAAAGCCGCCGGTAATATGATTCTGTACCCGACCACGAGCCAACCAGAATTAAACGGGATTTTGGGTTGCAGAATCGCTGATAGCAGGAGAATGCCCGAATGACATCCTCGTGCTTTTTATTGGGAGCAATTCGCCCTACAAAAATAAAATTTGCATAACCATCATTGTCATAGCGGTCAATGATTTCCTGCGTGGGCTTTTTGGCATAGTCGGAAAAGGGAATCAGTATGGGACGCACTGCAATCGGACAGGAATACCCCATTTCCAGCAATGCTTGTTTGTTAAATTCCGAGTCTGCCAGACAGAAATCCATGTGCCCTGCCAGTTGTAATACGCCCGTCAGCCCTTCATTTAAAAGCTGTGTAAGCTGTGCATTGTAGGGCTGAAAAAAGTGAGATGGCGTAATATTATGATAGATCATGCCCTTTTTACAGCGAAACTGCTTGATTTTCTCGTTCAGTGCACTGCCGGTGGACATGTGATATAAAATGGCGTCTTCCGACTGCAAGCGAGGCAGTCGGGAAACAGGTTTTGCGGTTCCAGCAGGTAAACGAGGGTCAATATTTTCCGCATAAATGCCGGTCTGATAGCCCATGTCCCGCAGGACTTTTGCAATGGCAATGGCATCGTTGCTGACGGCATCGCCCATTGAAATGGTGGGCAGCAGCTGTACGACCCTCATTTTGTAACCTCTTTCGCTGCAAGCTGTTTTTGCAGTGATTCGACTTGTTTGGTCAGGGCATCAATTTGCATCCGGCTGTTTTTCTGCTGTAATTCCAGATCTGCAATTCTAGCAGCAAGTGCAGCATTGCTGTGTGTTTGGGTGTCAATGATATACATTTCCACTTCCTGTAATGCCTGTGCCGTATTGGCGTTGAAATAGGTCTGCTCTTGTGCAATGGGTTCGATATAGAATCGCATTAGCCGCCGCAGAACTTTCTTGCAAAAGACTAGAATCGGATTACCGGTCAAGGGGCGATACGGTTGTACTTGATATTGTGTGCTGACATACTGCACATTACTGCGGAAGGTATCCGGATCATAGGATTCGGTTGGATTGTCCGGATTGGCATCACATGGGACATCTGCAAAGGAGAGCATAGAACTGTTCAGCCCCTTTTGCTGGATGTCTGAGCGGATTTCTGACATAATATCTTCAATATTGATTGCCATAGGTGAATCGGCTTTTCCTCTGGGAAAAGCCACTCCTTTCCATATTGTTCTGCTGCGGAAGAAGCCGCAAATGGTTTATTTTACTTGATTCTTATCTATAAAAATGGAATTGATACCGGTAAAGGCATATTCTGTATAACCTTTTTCCTGTAAGAATGTCATGATTTCTTGATTTTTTTGCCCAATGGGCAATTTTTTGGAATAGGGAATCATCTCCAGAATTAGTACCATGGGACGATACTTGGAAAAGTCAATGGAGTGGAGAATCTCCATTTCCATCCCCTCAATATCAATATTCACCAAAAGTGGGGCAGGATGCATTTGTTCCAGCAAATCGTTGACAGAAATCGTTTCCACGTTAACCGTTTCAAGCAATTTCAGGTCCGGATTGTCTGCAAGCAGAGCGGTGACATCTTCGGGTGTGGATAGACCGTCCACATTCATAACATGAAACGGAATGATCTCACCGGATTTTGCAGCAATGCAGCGATTGAGAATCCGATCGCCGCTTCGTTCTTTCTGCAATGCTGGAATCAGTGCCGGATTGGCTTCTACGAGGGTACCAGTTGCCCCCTGTTCATAGAAAAAGTAGGTATTGCTCATTTCTTTTGGGCGGTTCGCTCCCAGATCCAAATAGCTGCACTTTGCAAACGGAATGCCAAGTACCGCAAATAGGTAGGCAAGGATGGCATCTTCACCTGATTGGGAATAGGTAGTTTTCATCAGCATATTCAAATGGATGTTGCTGCTGCCCTGTGAACTGGCAGACCGTTCCAGTTTGGTGACACGTTCTAAAAGAGAAATCGTGGTCAGGTCATCTTGCTGCAAGCGAGAGAGGGTCTGCTGCATGGTATTTTGCAGCTGCTGTATGGCAATATGGGATTGTTGGGTTTGGGCTGCCAATGCCGGCAGATCCTGTACCAATTGTGGGGGCAGCTGTAACTTTTGGCAGAGTTTTTGATATTGGTGCTGTTGAAACCGCTGTTTCCATTGGTCAAACATGGTTTGTCTATCCTCCTTTTGTAAGTGATATAGAAAAGTGATAAATTGTATTGAAATGGCTGCACGCCGTAGGCGACTGTGGTCAAGCTAGCTCAGCTTGGCGAGGGTGATTCCTTACAGTGTGGACAGCGGTCACAGGCGAGCAGCGGAGCGTTTTCGCCGGACGGCTCGAACAGAAAACTGGATGAGGAACAATGTCAATCGCCCTTCTAAAAATCTCCTGTCAAGTTTACAATTTGGTTGCACGGGGGCGATTGACAATATCAAAGCAAGCTGGGGGTGTCCCCCGGTCTTGCTGACCCATTCTGACAAGGTTTCCCTAAGAAGGTATTGCTGCTTTCTATTTCCTATTTCTTCTGTTCAAAATCCCATGTCGTCTCCAGCCGGCAAAGTCCAATATCCCGCTTTGTTGTCGTTACGGTAAACGACTGAATTCGCCGAATATCATCAAAAAAGACGCCTGTCTTAGAATGAATGGCAACATCTAAAAAATACTTTCCCGGCAAAAGATGATTTTGAAAGGTCCATCGGATTTGACCTGTTTTTTGGACAGGAATCAGACGGTCACAGTCAATATCTACATTGGTTCCATAACAGTGAACACTGTCCTCCCGAAAGATTCCATAGCCAAAATTCCCTTCTAACCCAGCTTCTTTGGCAGCATAGGTAATTTCTACGGTGATGGCTGCCCCAGTCGGAAACACGTGACAGATTTCGCCCTCTGCATTTCGCATTACAGCATTTGTAAACTGTACCGCACCATTTCCCAACCGGACGGCGGTTGGTTCGCAGAAGTCTGGTAACGGGGGCACTTCTGCGTTTGTCGCTGCCTGTTCCTGTGCAGCTGCTTTTGTTTTGGGAGCATGTTCTGCCTCTCGTGCAAGGCGTTCCTTTTCCATTGCAGAGAGATAGTGTTCATGGACATATTTGGGAATCCCCTCTTCCCGAATTTTGCCGTTGTCAATCCAGATGGAACGGTCACAAATCTGTTCAATTTGCTCCATGGCATGGGATACAATGACAATAGTTGTGCCAGCAGCTTTGATTTCCTGCAATCGCCGAAAACATTTTTGTTGAAAGTTGACATCTCCAACGCCTAAAATTTCATCAATCAATAAAATATCTGCATTGACATGGATGGCAACGGAAAAGGCAAGCCGCATATACATACCGGAGGAATAGGTGCGGACAGGATTGTCAATGAAATCCTCCAGTTCGGAAAAATCAATGATGGTTTGTAATCGTGCATCAATTTCTTTTTTTGTCAAACCAAAAATCGAAGCGTTTGTGTAGATGTTTTCTCTGCCGCTCATATCCGGATGAAAACCAGCTCCCAGTTCAATCAGACTGGACACTCTGCCGTTCATGGTAATGGTTCCCTTGTCGGGATAGAGGATTTTTGTGAGTAGTTTCAGCGTGGTGCTTTTTCCGCAGCCGTTGTGTCCAACCAGACCAACAGCCTCCCCTCGTTTTACCTGAAAGGAAATATCCTTTAGCACAGGGCGGATTTCATAGCGGCTGCGTTTCCGGAAGAGGAGACGTTCTTTGAAACTCTGTCCCTTGTCCAAAAACACCCGAAAGCTTTTTTCCACGTGTTCCACTTGAATGGAATATTCTGTTTCCCCCATGATTTACAACTCCTCCGCAAAACCTTTTTTCAGTTTGGAAAAGGACAGCAGTCCTACGAACAGAAACAGAACGCCCAGTATCACCGCTTCTAACAGCGTTGCTAGCTGTGGCACAACACCCCAATACAATACATCTCGATAGGCTGTAATGATGGAAGTCATTGGATTGATGTGATAGAGTGCCTGCCATTTTTCTGGTACGAGTGTTTCCGGATAGAGAATGGGCGTCATATACATCCAGATCATGGATACAATCCCTAGGATATGTTCCAAATCCCGAAAATAGACAGTAACAGCAGAAGAGAGCATAGCGATGCCGAGTGCCAGCAGATATTCCACAATCATAATCACAGGCAGACAGAGCAAAGCCAATGGATTAAAGGTCGCACCCGTGAACAGCATGACGGCAAAAATAATCAGAAAGCATAGCAGCATATTGACAAAGCAGCTGGTGACATAGGAAATGGGGATAATCTCTCGAGGAAAGTAGATTTTTTTGACCAGATCTTTTTGTGCCACAATGGAACCGGCACCGCCTGTCATGGCAGCAGAGAAGAAAATCCATGGAATCAGGGCAACGAAGAGATAGAGCGAGTAGTGCTCCACCTGTGACGGCAGGATGACCGTAAAGACAAATGTATACACGAGCAGCTGCATCAGTGGATTGATGAATGTCCAGAGAAAGCCGAGGACAGAGCCTTTATAGCGTCCTCGCAAATCTTTTCGGACAAGACTGAAGAGCATCTCCCGATAATGATAGAGTTCACAGAGTAATTTCATGCACAGTAAAAATCCTTTCCTTTGCAATGATATGGGTTAGTATACCCATTTTCCGCAGCATTTTCCGATGGAAAGGCGGAAAGAGACTACTTTGTATTATACTACATTTTTCCCTTCTCGTCAACGGATTCGGAAAAGTTTGCACGGAAATCCATTTTTGAATGATGGTTTCCATTCTAACGCCGCAGGCGACTATGGTCAAGCGGATTCCGCTTGGCGAGGGGTGCAGGGGACAGCGCAGCAAATCTGCCGGACAATTCGGACAAGTCTTCCAAAAGAAATTTGAACAGGAATTTCCATGAAAATTTGTCACAGCCGATTTTCTTTTTTGTATTGCAAAAAGCCGCTGTACCTATGGTACAGCGGCAGTTGTTCTGCTTGTTTAGTCGTTCATGTAATAAAAATGAAACCATGATGGATAGCTTGCAAGGTGTTCTGATAGCAGCGTTCTGCTGCTGAAACCTGGATCGTTGATCGTGAAATCGGAGGTTTTGCGTGTGCTGCTGTCTGGATTTGTGCAGCCAGTCACGACAACATAATGGGAACCACCGTATACATTATCCGCCCCCACGATCACAGGTCCATGTTCTTTTAAAAGCGTATACAATCGCTCACAAAAAGAAGCGGTGGAAAGCCCGGAGCAGGATTCAATCTCATAGCCCATGGCAATAATGGGTGCCCACAGGATGGAATTGTTGTTAAATTGCATCTGATACCGCATTTCATCCGGCAGGATTTCTGTGCTGGTATGATAGGATTGTGTCATTGCCAGAGAAGTTACTAAGCAACCGACCTGTGCAATGGTCTTTGTACCAATATAGGTAGAACCCCATCTCGGGTCCGCCTGATTGTAATATGGCACATCATAGGCAATGCCGGTTTCCACCTTTTTTTGGAACACACCATTTTCATCAAATGTATAAGTACCATCCGGCAAAGTAACCGTTCCTGTTGCCATTTTTCCAGTGGTCAGGTCAAAATAATATTGTGCTCCGTCCAGCGTCAGCCAACCAGTGGTCATTGCGCCTGTTTCGCTAAAGTGATAGGTGCCGTCTTTTAGGGAAACCATCCCTGTTTGCAGAGTGCCGTCTGCTCCGAAATAATAGATGGCATCGTCAATCTTCTGCATCTGGTTGGTTGTCATACCAAGTTCTGTAAAATAATAGGTCTTGCCCTCTACGGTTTGTAAGCCCATTGCTTGTTTGCCGTCTTCGCCAAAGCAGAGAATTGTACCGTCTTCCATGGTTACCAGGCCTGTCTGCATAATGCCTTCGGTATCAAAGAAATAGGTAGCATCTTCTATTGTATACAACTGATTGGTTACCATACTGGTTTTAGTGAAATAATAGGTCTTGCCGTCAATGGTCTGAAATCCGGTTTCCTGCTTGCCATCTTCGCCAAAGTACAATACACTGCCATCTTCCATGGTCAGGATTCCCGTTTGTAAAATGCCGTCTGTGCTGAAGTAGTAAGTGGCGCCATCAATGACCTGTAAGCCGGTCTGTGCAATACCGGTTTCATTGAAATAGTAAACAGAACCGTCTTCCGCTGTCACCCAGCCAGTATAAGGGGTTGCATCGGTATCACAGCCGGCAACTGTGCCGTCTGTGCAAGTGTAAATGCCGGTTTGCAGAACACCAAATTCATCAAATAGATAGGGTGTTCCGTCAATTTCTGCTTCCCCGATCTGTTTTCCGGTTTCTTCAAAGACGTAGTACAGTCGGTTGGAGTGCAGTACCCAGCCGAATTGTTTTTGTCCGGTGGTATGGTTGAAGTAGAATCGCAGGTCGTTTACCGTCTGCCAGCCGGTTTTTAGCGTACCATCCAGGGCAAACAAGTAGGTTTCGCCGTTTGGAAGTGTGGTAATACCAGTTGCATAGGTGCCATTTGCATAGCAATAATATAGATTACCGGTGAGTCCTTCATACCAGTTTTCTTCTGTTACATCAGAAAGCAGAACAGATTGTCCGCATGGCTGTAAGGAATCTTCCTTGATGATAACTGGCTGTAATAATTCTGTGTCGTCAATTGCAGAAGCAGTAACCATACTCAGTCCGGCTGCTGCCAAGCAACTGCTGGCAATGAGTATGAGCCGTTTAATTTGACGGTTTCGTGCATGTGCCATTGGTAACACATCCTTTCTTTTTTATTGGTTTGCAATTCATGACAAATGCAGTGGATTTGATTGACGCAAAATGCCAAAAACACACCAAAAAATGGTTGCTGGCTGGTTACAAATACGGCTTGCATTGTCACCATTTTGTCATTATTTTAATCAAACCAAAATCTATTATAGAGCATTTCCCTATGGGTGTCAAGAGGAAAAATTTAAAGGATTCGGAAAAAACCGGGAATTTGGGTATATTTTATAGTTCTTGTCGATTTGTCACGAACAGATTGTATAGAAATACAGGAAGCAAGAGCAGGCTGTTTTCAAAAAGTAAAAAATAGGATGCGTCCCCCATGGAATTTACGCAATGGGAGACGCACTGTTTTTAGGCGGATATGGGGTTCGTTCATCGGTCAGGTCAAGCAGGTAATCTACACTGGTCTGATAGTAAGCAGCCAATGCAATCAGCACTTCTGCGGTCAATGCAATAACACCGTTTTCGTATTGAGAATATGTATTTTGAGAAACATGTAAGTAAGCGGCGACTTCACGTTGTTTCAAGTCTCGGTCTTCCCGTAGGGAACGGATATGCTGATACATGACGATCTCCTTCTTTTTTTCTTATTATGGCATATCTGGAATACAGATATTGACTTTTATCTGAAATACAGATATTGAAATGGATGCAATTTAAAACAGAGGCATTTATTTTGTTCACCCCTAAAGTTACAGACCTTTCATAAAATAATGTGAATCGAATATTCTCTTGATTTTCATCATATTATTGCTATTTTTTCGTGTGCTTCCGGCAATCTATACAAAATATTTTCCACAGCCTTGTACAAAACAGAAAATCCCTGAAATTGCTGGTTGACAGATAGAGGAAGATGTGATAGAATGAACCCATGCAGTGTTCGATGTACAGTCGCACTGTTTTGCACAAACCCGAATAAACCCGATTTTTGAAATACATTGCAGCGGCTCGTTATGCCTGCAATGAACATATCACAAAACATGGAAGAGAAAGGCCGCAGTTCGTTACACGTTCTAACAGAGAGCACCTGTCATTGGCTGTAAACGGTGCAGAACTGGAATTGACGGCACACCGTCTCAGAGTCTGCCCAATCCGCAGCGGGTTGCTCCCGTTATCGAGCATCCGAAAGACGCAGCTGACCGTTTCATACAAGAAAAAGGGCAGTTTGTGCAGTCGGCTGATAGATCTGCTTTTTCTTGGGATACGATTTTCCTATGGAAAAAAGCAAGTGTCTATTCTGGCTGTTTCTGCGTGAAGAAGGGTGGAACCGCGGCAGCTTGTTTGCTCTCGCCCCTGATACCGTGCAACCGGTGTCAGGGGCATTTTTTTATGGGTTTTTGTATTTTACAGGGGGTAGAAAATGGCTGTACGCCGCAGGCAACTGCGGTCAAGCTGGCTCAGGCGGCGACTTGCCGGACGGTTCGGAAAAGGTTTCCCTAGGAAGGGATTCCCACATGTTTCTAAATGAAACGGTCTGACCTCCGCCGGCAGAATCGTTTTGCTCACTTCATTGTGACTGCATACCATTACCGACAGCATGTAGATTGTTCTTGTTACGAACCGTTTTGTTTTTATCGTGTGGGCAAAACGTTTCTTGGTTTTTCCTGTACAAACTCGTTTGCTTTTCTTTTTGCTTCGCAAAAATGTGGGCTGCCCGCCCATACCTAGGCAGCATTTTTGAAAAACTGCTGCACCGAAAAACTTTTTATTTCGCCGTTCGGCGAATGAACCAAACTTATAATTTAAAAATTATGAAAAGGAGTCTTTTATTATGCCACAATTACAACTGAAAGACGGCAGTGTACGGGAATTTACGCTCGGTCAGTCTGCCGCAGAAATCGTAAAAGAAATTGGAATGGGGCTGTATAAAGCAGCTTGCTGTGTGAAAATCAACGGTGAAGTCTGTGACCTTCGCACAAAGCTGACAGCGGATTGTACTTTTGAGGTTCTGACCTTTGACGATCCAGATGGTAAAAAAACGTTCTGGCATACGGCATCTCATGTCCTTGCACAAGCAGTTAAGCGGCTGTATCCCAGTGCAAAGCTTGCCATTGGTCCGGCAATCGACAGCGGTTTTTACTATGATTTTGATGTAGAAAAGCCGTTTTCTGCTGAGGAACTGCGGAAAATCGAAGCTGAGATGAAGAAAATCGTCAAGGAAAATGCAGAACTGGAACAGTTTACCCTGTCTCCGGAGGAAGCCATTTCTTTCCTGAAAGAACAGGAAGAACCGTATAAGGTAGAACTCTGTGAGGAACACGCTGGAAAGGGCGAACCGATCTCTTTCTATC
Source organism: Oscillospiraceae bacterium (assembly GCA_030523195.1). GTDB lineage: Bacteria > Bacillota > Clostridia > Oscillospirales > Ruminococcaceae > Ruminococcus_C. Next base: position 1,556 of record JAUNJC010000047.1, on the reverse strand, counting down.
GACAGGGCGAATTTACGGACTTATGTGCTGGTCCGCATTTGATGAAGACCGGTGTCATCAAGGCATTTAAGCTGCTGTCCTGTACAGGTGCCTATTGGAGAGGCTCCGAAAAGAATAAAATGCTTTCTCGTGTTTATGCCGTTGCTTTCCCGAAGGCTTCTATGCTGGAGGAACATTTGAAGCAGCTCGAAGAGGCAAAAATGCGGGATCACAACAAGCTGGGCAGAGAACTGGAATACTTTACTACTGTGGATGTAGTCGGTCAAGGTCTGCCGGTGCTGCTGCCAAAGGGAGCAAGAGTGGTACAGCTGCTGCAACGCTGGGTAGAAGATGTTGAACAGGCAAAGGGCTGTCTGCTGACGAAAACACCGCTGATGGCAAAACGGGAATTTTATAAGATTTCTGGTCACTGGGATCACTATTTGGATGGTATGTTCATTCTGGGAGATCCCTATGATGAGACAAAGGAATGTTTTGCACTGCGTCCAATGACCTGTCCGTTCCAATATCAAGTCTTTTTGAACAGAGCCCGTTCCTATCGGGATTTGCCAATGCGTCTGGTGGAGACTTCTACGCTATTCCGAAATGAGGACAGCGGCGAAATGCACGGTTTGATTCGAGTACGGCAGTTTACCATCTCAGAGGGACACTATATTCTTCGTCCAGATCAGCTGGAAGAGGAGTTCAAGGGTTGTTTGGAACTGGCAAAATATATGCTGGATACAGTTGGACTGCTGCAAGATTGTACGTTCCGGTTCTCGCAGTGGGATCCGGCAAACCCGAATAATAAGTATGAGGGCACTGCGGAACAGTGGGAAGAAGCACAGCGTGCAATGGGAAATATTCTGGATCATCTTGGTCTGGATTATACTATTGGCATTGATGAGGCTGCTTTCTATGGACCGAAGCTGGACATTCAGTATAAGAATGTTTACGGCAAGGAAGATACACTGGTTACCATTCAGATTGATATGCTGTTGGCACAGCGGTTTGGAATGTACTATACAGATACCGATGGGCAGAAAAAACTGCCGTATATCATTCATAGAACTTCTTTGGGCTGCTACGAGCGGACACTTGCGTATATGATTGAACATTTTGCTGGTGCATTGCCGTTGTGGGTTGCACCAGAGCAGGTACGGTTGATTCCAATTGCAGACCGTCATCTGGATTACACCTATGAGGTGCTGAACCAGTTGCAGGCAGCGGGTCTGCGTTGTGAAGTGGACAGCAGAGCAGAGAAGGTCGGCTATAAGATTCGGCAGGCAGTGATGGAGAAAGTGCCGTATATGCTTACCATCGGGGACAACGAAGTGGAACAGAAAACCGTTGCGGTTCGTTCCAGAAAGAATGGCGATTTGGGCAGTATGACAACACCAGAATTGCTGGCAAAGCTGAAAGAAGAAGTGGAAACCAAGGCAAAATAAGAAAATCGTGTCTTGTTTCTTAGAATACAAAAATGATATTTATGCAATCATTGTGGCGGTACGAAGAAATTGTACCGCCACTTTTATGATTTTTGTATATTTTCTATAAAAATAATAGTTGAAAATTAG
>JAUNJC010000046.1 GCA_030523195.1 Oscillospiraceae bacterium | reverse complement strand
GCATTACAATCCGGTCATTCAGCAAACGGGAGAAAATATCATAGGAACGCTCTCCACGGCTGGTCTGCTCTACCACATAAGGAATGGTTGTCTGTCCTAACACATTTGGAACAAAATTGCTCATCTTTTTTCCTCTCTTTCTGATTTCTCATTCTATGCCCATCTTCATTCTGTAAAAATCGACAAAAAAATTGTTTTTCTCAGAATAACACAGTGGGCGAACTGAAAATGGTTCGCCCGTCCTGTGTATCCCTTGTTTTAAAATCTTACTTACTCTGCAACTGCTTCTTCAGTTGCAGCTTCTTCTGCTTCTGCAACAGTATTATCCACAATCGCAGATTCTTTCACCAGATCCAATGCCTTTGTTACCAGCATATCGACTTTATATTCCTGCATCGGAATCCGTGCCTTTACGTCTTCCAATGTCATATTGTTTTCTTCTGCCAGCTTCGTCAGATCAGCATCCATTTCCTCTTCAGAAACTTCCAAAGCTTCCAACTCTGCAATCTTTTCCAATGCCAGACGCAGTTTCACTTCGCTTTCAGCACGATCCAGATAAGTTGCTTTCAACTCATCCTGTGTCATACCGGTATACTGTAAGTACAGATCCATATCCACATGCTGACTCTTCAACTGATTTGCAAAGGTTTCCATCAATGCATCTGCCCGCTGTTCAAACATGCAGTGTGGAATCGGATCCTCGACCTTATCAATCAGCTTTGCAATCAATGCATTTTCAAATCCAACCTGTGCGGTCTGTTCTGCATTTTCCTGCATCTTCTTCTTGGTATCTGCCTTCCACTCATCAATCGTATCAAAATCAGAAATTTCCTTTACAAAATCATCTGTCAATTCTGGTACTTCTTCGTGACTAATCGCATGAATCTTACACTTGAAAACAGCTTCCTTACCAGCATAGTCTTCCATCTGGTAATCTTCTGGGAACGTAACCGTTACATCAAAATCTTCGTCAATCTTGTGACCAGCAACCTGTTCTTCAAATCCAGGAATAAACTGTCCGCTTCCCAATTTCAGCTGGAAATCTTCACCCTTTCCACCTTCAAAAGCAGTATCACCAAAGAAGCCTTCAAAATCAAGGGTAACTTCATCGCCCATTTCTGCTGCTCGATCATCAACAGAAACCATCTTTGCATTTTTCTTCAGCAGATTTTCTGCCTGCTTTTCGACATCTTCATCCGTAATTTCTTTTACATTCTTCGGTGCAGTCATGCCCTTATAGTCTGCAATGTGAATTTCCGGCTTGGTTACGCAAACAATCTTTACGGTTGCCCCCTCTGCCTTGCTAACAGAAGTCACTTCTACTCTCGGTGCATCTACCAAATTCAATTCTGCTTCTGCAATCAAAGCAGGCATTTCCATATTCAAAATGAGGTTCAGTGCATCTTCAAAGAAAACGCCTTCTCCATATGTGCTCTCACAAAGCTTTCTCGGCACTTTGCCCTTCCGAAAACCTGGCATAGAGATATTCTTCTTCTGCTGCCGATAAACAGCATCAATTGCCTTTTCAAATGTTGCAGCATCGACTTCTGCAACCAGTTCTGTCATATTGACATCAGTTTTTTCAGATGACTTTAAAATCATGATTGTTTGTCCTCCATTTTCTATTTACCATGTACACAAAAAACGACTATGTACCAATATTTTCGTTCCATGCACGCTTGATTATTATACCATATTCCATTTTTTTTTGCTATAGAAATTTTCCACTTCTCTTTTTTGCACAAATCAGATGATTTTCACAGGTCTAAATTGTATATAATCACCAGAAATTAAATACATTTTAGTTTCCTCATAAAGCCCTTCAAAGGCATACTGCTGTGACTTGCCGTGAATATGTCCATAATAGCACGCTGTAATTTGATAACGATGCAGCACTTCCAATATCTCATAATTATAAGAGTTTGCATAAATCGGTGGATAATGTAAAAACACAATGGGCTGCAATTGTTCTGCCCGTGCGGACTGAATAGAGACCTCCAACCGCTGCACTTCTCTTGCCAGCACTTTCGCATCAGCAGGTTCTCCGTTCATGCTCACCCAGCCTCTTGTTCCACAGATTCCATACTGTTCAAATGCATAATGGTTATTGTGCAGAATATGCAGACTTACAAATCCATTGTCCACAAAAAACTGCTGCATTTTCCGCATAGAATTCCACCAGTAGTCATGATTGCCCTTGAGAATAATTTTTTGTCCCGGCAGCGATTCCAAAAATGCGAAATCGGCTTTTGCCTGCTGCAAATTCATGCCCCACGAAAGATCGCCTGCTAATACCACTGTATCTTCCGGCTGTACCACATTCCGCCAATTTTGTTCCAACAGCTGCATATAATTTTCCCAGCCCTGAAAAATATCCATTGGCTTTTCTGGTACACCCAATGACAGATGCAAATCTCCGATTCCGTATAACTGCATATAAATTATACCAAATGCAGCTGCTGCAATACAAAGTGCTGCAAATCATTCTTATCAATGCATTCTGTAAAACGGCGTTCCTTTGTTTTCAACTCTGCCAGTGCAGTTGGAATCGGTAGGTTGGATAATTCATGCAGCTTATCTACCATTGCATATTCATCACTAGAAACAGATTCCTTGGAGATTGCCTCCAATACACTTGGACTAAACTTATATGGGCTTGCTGTAGAAGCAATCAAGGTTTTTGTGGTATCGCCAGTTTCCTTGCGATAATCCTGATATACCTTCACAGCCACTGCTGTATGTGTATCACAGGTATAGCCATATGTCTTATAAATTTGCTGAATGGTTGCTTTTGTTTCCGTATCATCGCAGAAACCGCCATAAAAATCCTGCTGCAAAGCGGTCTTTACGGTATCTGTTACTTCATAGGTCCCTTTTTCTGCCAACGCTGTAAACCATTCCCGTATCTGTGCATCCTCTTCACCGGTCAGCAAATAGAGCAGCCGTTCCAAATTGCTGGAAATCAGAATGTCCATAGATGGGGAGCAAGTTGCATAAAATTCCCGATTTCGATTGTATACACCAGTTCGGATGAAATCAGTCAAAACCTTATTGACGTTGGAAGCACAGATCAGCTTACCAAGCGGCACGCCCATCTGCTTTGCATAATATGCTGCAAGAATATTCCCGAAATTTCCGGTCGGTACGACTACATTCAAAGTGTCACCCATTTGCAGTTCGCCCTGCTGTACCAATGTGACATAAGAAGAAACATAGTATACAATCTGTGGAACCAGTCGTCCCCAGTTAATAGAATTGGCACTGGAAAAACGCAGATTCCCCTCTGCCAGCTTCTGCTTCACAACCGGATCGGTGAAAATCTTCTTCACACCACTCTGGCAGTCATCAAAATTGCCCTTTACTGCACACACACCGACATTGCTGCCCTCTTGTGTCACCATCTGCCGCTTCTGCATCTCGCTGACACCGTCTTCCGGATAGAAAACCATAATTTGTGTGCCTTCCACATCCTTAAAGCCTTCCAGTGCAGCCTTACCTGTATCACCGGAGGTAGCAACCAAAATCACAATTTTCTCTTTCAGCTGCAACTTCTTCATTGCTGTGGTCAGGAAATACGGCAAAATCTGCAAAGCCATATCTTTGAATGCACAAGTTGGTCCGTGCCACAGTTCCAACATATAGGTTCCTTCAAAGAGATGTGCAATTTCTGCAATATTTTCTGTTTCAAACCGCTTTGTGTTATAGGCACTCTCGGTACAGTAAACCAATTCTGCCTCTGTAAAATCTGTCAGATAACGAGAAAATACAAATGCTGCCCGCTGCGCATAATTCATATCTGCCATCGCAGCCAATTCTTCTTTGGTAATAGAAGGTATCTGCTCCGGCACAAATAAACCACCATCCGCAGAAATTCCCTGCGAAATAGCAACAGCACTCTCTACTCGTACCTTGCTGTCTCTTGTACTTTTATAAAACATACAACCACCCTTTTTCTATATTATCACATCCAGCCCACTGGCATCGAATGCATTTTCTATGTATTCCACAGAAATAATCTGTCCTCTGTCAAGCATCACTGCTGCCGCATCATATCTTGGTTGCCATGTCCAGTCTGAATTCTGCTCTGCACAATAGACCATCGCCGTCCGGATAATACGTGCCTGCTGCTGCGGCAAAAGCCACTCTAATGGCGAAACTGTCTCACTGCCATATCGTGTCTTCACTTCAACAAATGCAAGAATCTCTCCCTTTTGGGCAATGATATCAATCTCACCGCCTCGTATCCGGTAATTCCGTTTCCGAATGGTATAGCCTTGCTGCATTAAATAACGACAAACCGCAGATTCCCCCAGCCTTCCAATTTCAGTTGTTGTCCGTTTCATGCAACAACTTCCTCAAAAATGCCTTTCGGTGTACCGGAGAAGCTCCATATTGCAGGATTGCTTCACAGTGTGCCTTGGTGCCATAGCCTTTGTGCTTTGCAAAACCATACTGTGGATATTGTGCATCCAGTTCCAGCAGATAGTGATCTCTTGCCACCTTTGCCAAAATGGATGCCGCTGCAATCGTGGCAGAAGTCGCATCTCCTTTGACCACTGTCTCGGCTGCAATGGAAAGTTTCGGCATCCGATTCCCATCAATCAATACATAATCCGGCTGCATGGACAAACCAGAAACTGCACGCTGCATCGCAAGCATCGTTGCACCCAAAATATTATATTCTGCAATTTCTTCCACACTGGCTGTCGCAATACAATAGGCAACTGCCATCTTCTGAATCTGCGGAAACAGTTGTTCCCGTTTTTTTTCTGTCAATTTTTTACTGTCATTCAGTCCTTCTGGCAAATGCTCCGGTGAAAGAATAACCGCTGCTGCATAAACATCGCCGGCAAGCGGTCCTCTGCCAGCCTCATCTACCCCACAAAGCAGAGGATAGGACAAACGTTTTTCCATGTCATAGGCGTATAAATCCACTAGATTCTGTAATTTCTCTGCCATGATGTTACGCCTCCGGCAATTCCAATGTCAGTCGCCCCAGCGTACCACTGCGAAACTCATCCAGCAGCGTAATGGCTGCCCGTTCATAGTTCACCTCGCCGCCGGAAATCAGCATGCCACGTTTTTTACCAAGCTGTTCCAACAACTGCAAACCGTTATCTGCTCGCGAAATCTGCATTTTATAACGATTCTCCAAAGCAGTCGGATACCGTTCTGCTAGAAATTCCAATAGCAGCATTGCCAAACTCTCCAAATCCATAATCTCATCTTTAATGGCTCCGGTAAACGCCAGCCGCTTTGCAACTTCCTGATCATCAAACTTTGGCCAGAGTACGCCCGGCATATCCAGCAATTCCATCTGATCCCCAATTTTCACCCATTGTTTTGTACGGGTGACACCGGGACGGTCTTCCACCTTTGTCTTTTTAGACTGCGCCATCCGGTTAATAAAAGAAGATTTTCCCACATTGGGAATTCCAACAATCATCAATCGAATAGGTGCCCCAACAATGCCCGACTTTGCCCGTTTATCCAACAAGGGCTTCAGCAGCTGATTTTTCACAGCAGGAGCGAACTGCTTCACACCTTTTCCAGTTTTACAGTCCAGTGGCAGGGCAAGCAAATTCTTTTTTTGATAATACTGTACCCACCTTGCCGTAGCATTGGGATCCGCCATATCCGCTTTGTTCAGCAAAAGCATCCGCGGCTTTTCCTTCACCATTCGCTGCATTTCCGGATTCTGACTGCTGCTCGGAATTCTAGCATCCAGAATTTCCACCACTGCATCTACCAGCGACAGGTTTGCCGCAATCATACGGCGTGTTTTCGTCATATGACCGGGAAACCACTGAATGGTTCCCATTTGAATTTCAGACATGCCGCTGCCTCCTATTCTCAATCATAAATGCTGCCAAAATTGGAAATGGGTGCAAACCGAAATACCGCCTTTCCCATAATTTGTTCTTCCGAAACCAGTCCAACCATTGGATGACGGCTGTCAGAAGAATGCTGCCGATTATCTCCCATGACAAAATAATAACCTTCTGGTATGGTCAACGGATAGGTAAATGCACCTTCATCATTCACAGTTAAATTGTTGATATAGGATTCTTCCAGCACTTCCCCATCAATCGTAACAATACCCGTTGTAAAATCAATATCCAATGTCTCACCACCCACAGCGATAATGCGTTTAATGAGACGTTTTTCTGTTGTAGCAGTGGAAAGTCCCAGACCTTTCACTAAATTGCCATTTTCATCATAAATATGGGAAACATCATTGTCTACAATGACAATATCGCCTCTTTTCGGCGTGTACAACAAATCTGTCATAAACAGTTTATCCTGATTCTGCAAAGTCGATTCCATGGATTGCCCTTCCACTGTAACTGGTCTTAATACATAGGCAAACAGCATAATTACAAAAAATACGGAAATCAACACCGCTTCAAACATATCAGCAGCATCTTTCCAAAACATTCCCTTTTTCTTTTCTGTAACCTCTTCTGTTTTTGTTTCCATTTTCAGTCCTCATTTCCATTCGTTGCTCTGATATTTTTCGATCTCTGCATAATAAAAAAAGGGCACACATTGCGTCCCCTTTTTCCTCTGTGCAGGAAACAGGGAGACAAAGACGGAAACCACCGTCCCTGTCTGTTCTGCCTGCTCACTGGTTTTTAACCAATCTGTTCCTTTACCTTTGCAGCCTTGCCGACACGGTCACGCAGATAATACAGCTTTGCTCTGCGAACCTTACCCTTACGAACTACTTCTACCTTGTCTACAACTGGAGAATGCAGCGGGAATACTCGTTCCATTCCGCAGCCATAAGCAATTCTTCTTACAGTAAAGGTTTCCTGAATGCCACCGTGCTTCTTTGCAATTACAGTACCTTCAAATACTTGGATACGGCTCTTATCGCCTTCCTTGATTCTAACATGTACCTTTACGGTGTCACCGATGTTGAAAGCCGGAACATCCTGCTTCAAGCTGGCATTGCTGATGGTTTTTAATGCGTCCATGATTTTCCTCCTGATTTTTCAGACATTCATAAACGGTGCCTGTTTGCAAAACAAATACAGGCAGAACGGTCATATAAAAAGTATCCGGAAATCGTTCCCGTCAGCGGACTGTCCGATTTAATGTCGTTTTTGGCATTAACCTCACCTGTCATCCGGAACAGACAGGCGGATTTCAAATGCTTTTCTATCATACCACACTTTTCAGAAAATTGCAAGTGTTTTTTCAAAAAAATTCAGTTTTTTCTTTTGTGCAGAGCTGGAGCCGGCAAATTTCCGGAAATTCCAGCGAAATTCCTGCAAATTGAGTGAATGCGGTCAAAATCAGCATCGGATTCACACTTTCGGGCTGTCCGACTGACAAACACCATTCCCATTTCACTGCCTGCTCCATAGCTTCTGCTGACTGGCAATCCACCTGCGGCAGCAAATCCACCGTTCGCACTCCTCGTTTCGACTTTTTCTCCACCAATATTTCCGGCTGCTCCAAAAACTGCTTCCACTGTTCCAGCAGCAGTTCCGGTTGTTCACTCGGCAATACGATTCGATAACGAACATAAGCAAGCTCTCCCATCTTGTGTACTGGCTCATACACACGCAGCAGTTCTAATCCCACTGGCAAAGCCGATTGCAGCCGTGCCCTAGCAGCCTCCGGCTCAATCGGTTCAGCAAACCGCACCTCTAAAATTTCCCCAATGCTCTCCATTCCAAGCGGCAAAGCAGCTGCAAACACTGCCTCCATGTGCGGATGAAATCCATTTGTATAATGTACAGGCAATTCGGAACGTCGAATGGCTCTCTGTACACAGCGGATCAAGTCCAGTTGAGAAATATATTTTGCTCTGCCAGTTTTTGCAAACTGAAAACGCAATACTTCTTTCAAAAGCAATTCCTCCCTACTACCTGATTCACACCGCAGCCGGCACAATTCTGCCGGCAATTGAGTGTCGTCTTCGCCTGTTTTGCCCTTTCGCATTCCCGAATGAGAAAGGATTTGCTGACCATATAATCCAGATGTTCCCACGGCAAAAGCTCTGTATAAGGACGCTCCCGATTAGCATAGAATGCCGGATCCAGTTCACAGGCAACAAAAGCTTTCTCCCAATTTTCCCAGCAGAACCGATCACTCCAGCTATCAAACCGACTGCCGTTCTGCCACGCCTGCAAAATCACACGACTCAAACGGCGATCTCCTCTTGCCAATACCGCCTCCAGCAAACTGATCTTTTGATCATTCCAGTTCACTTTGATTCGTTTCCTATGCTGTTTCGGAATGCTGGCAATCAGGTGTTTCTGTCGCTCGGAAATCTGCTCGGCAGTTGCCTGCGACACAAATTCAAACGGCGTATGTGGTTTTGGTACAAAAGTAGAAACACTAATGGAAATTTCTACACCCTTCCCCTTAGCACGATTTTTCTGTGCAAAATACAGAGCAATGATTTTTTCTGCCAATGCAGCAATCCCAGCAATATCCTCCAAGGTTTCCGTTGGCAGTCCCATCATAAAATACAGCTTCACATGATAATAGCCGCCGGAAAAGGCAATCTCGGCTGCACGCAGAATTTCTTCCTCGGTAACATTTTTATTGATGACATTTCGCAGCCGCTGCGTGCCTGCCTCTGGTGCAAATGTCAGCCCACTTTTCCGAATCCGTTTGATTTTTTCCAGAAACGCTTCCGAAAAGTTGTCCACCCGCAAGGATGGCAAACTCATGGTAATCCGCCGTTCTTCTGTATAATGCAGCAGTTCCGTCAAAATGGCTTCCAGTTCATGATGATCACTGGTGCTGAGTGAAGAAAGAGAAAGCTCATCATATCCTGTTTGTCGGCAGATCTGTTCTGCCTGCCGACAAACTTCCTCTGCGGATTTTTCTCGAAATGGTCGATAGATAAACCCTGCCTGACAGAAACGACAGCCCCGAATACAACCTCTTAACACTTCTTCTACCGCACGATCATGCACTGTTTCTGTAAACGGCACAATAAAAGAATCGGGATAATATACTTTGCTCATATCGGAAATAATCCGCTTTCGGATGCTTGCCGGTGCCCCATGATTCGGCCGTACCGCAGCAATGGTACCATCTGCATGATACTGTACCTCATAAAAAGACGGCACATAGATGCCCTCTATTTTGGCAGCTTCCCGCAAAAACATTTGCTTGTTTGCTCCTTGCCGTTTCATTTCCGCATATAGTGTCATCAATTCCAAATTGACCTCTTCCCCTTCCCCCAGAATAAACAGGTCAAAAAAATCGGCAATTGGCTCTGGATTGCAAACACAGGGACCACCTGCAAAGATGAGCGGAGACAACGAATCGCCCCGCTCAGATGCCAAAAGCGGAATCCCTGCCAAATCCAACATATTCAAAATATTGGTATATGCCATTTCATACTGCAAGGTGAATCCAATCATATCAAAATGAGAAACTGGCTCCAAACTCTCCAGTGTAAACAGCGGAATGTGATGCTGCCGCATCAATTGTTCCATATCGGTATCTGGTGCAAATACTCGCTCACAGGCATAGTCCGGTTGGGCATTGGTTAAACTGTAAAGAATTTTCATACCGAGGTGCGACATTCCAATTTCATATGTATCTGGAAAGCAAAAAGCAAACCGTACAGAAACGGATTCTGGCTCTTTCCGGATACTGCCGATTTCTCCGCCGATGTATTGTGCCGGCTTCTGCACCTGCAATAACAATGGTTCTAATTTCGATAATAAACTGATTTTACTCACTCCTTTATTTTTATTGTACTTCTTTAAGGAATGATACACACTAATCACAAAGTATCATCCTCTATTTTTTAACTGTAAACCAATCTGACATCAAAATTGCCTGCTAATTTATTGCAAAATAAAATTACATTCAATCCCAAATCGCCATCAGAAAAAGAAACAGCAGGAATCCATAGTAAGTCACATTTGTAATATGCATTGTCATCCCATAAAAGATACCGGCTGCCGCCAGCAGTACACACACCACCGTCAACAGCCGTTCCCAACGTTCTGTCAATAAAATTCGCAATGCAGCTCCTCCATCCAACTGCCGGAATGGCAGCAGATTCAAAAATCCCGTTCCAAGCTGCATCCACATTGCTGTACCGCTGCCAAAGCAGAGCCATAAACCAGCCGCCGCCAGCAAATTACAAAACGGCCCTGCCAACAGCACCAGTAAATCCTGCCAGAGCGGATACAAACAACTCTCTGCTTGAATCTGAATCCCAATTCCATAGCAAGTCACCTGCCGGACAGCCTGCCGCAGTACATACATCATAATCAGATGTCCGCATTCATGCAGCAAACAAGCCCCGAACGCTGCCTGCCAAATCGCTGCATCCTGACAGGCAAATAACCACGCCAATACAGCAAAAAAAGAAACAGAAAACCGAAACTGCACACCGCCAATCTGTACACAAAACAAATCAATGCACCCACCGTTCCAACTGTTCCAACAACTGCGTAAAAAACGGCTCTGCCGGAGCATGCAGTTTCGTTTGATATTGTTCCAGCAGAGCCGTTTGGAACGCCGGATGAATCCATTTCAAAGAAAAAACGGCTGCTGCCAGAATCACACTCAATAAAAATTGCGTAAAAATACAATCTCCGTCAGACGATTTCTTTTTGACAGAGGAAATTTCTGACGCAATCACAACGGGTTCTTTTTCTGTCTCCGGTTCTACTGAAAATAAGGGCTGCTGTTCTGGCTCTTCCATCTGTCATTCCTCCATTTTCCAAAACATATTCTAACTGAAACGAATTTCATTCCATAAATAGAATATGCCATCCTTGGAACAGATAGAACCCCTATCGCAGCGGTGTGCCATCTGCGGCAACAAAAGAACCTTTGGAAATCGAATATAAATCACAAATTGTACCGATAAAGAACCATCCACAGGTTAGAAAATAGAGAATGCCTGTCACATATTTTCCAACATACAACCGATGCAGACCACTCAGCCCGAAAAAGCCAAGCACACACAACAAGATAGCAAGTCCTTTCCGTTTTCCAAGCGCTTTCACTTTTGACTGCAAATTTGGAGAGATGACAACCTGCGGAATATCAAATTCATATGTCTTCTGTCCAAATTTTATCTTGATGTTTTCTTCCTCTGTATACTCCTCCGAAGCCGCCCCACAATAGGGACACTTACTTTCCTGATATACGGCACCGCAATAGCGACACTCCATACGTATTTCTTCCTCTTTTCTACTATTATGTTATTTATTGCCGGTTGCAATGTAAGGGCGAAGCACCGAAGCCATCTGGGATACTGGCATAGATTGCAGCCAAATATGTCCCGGTCCCGTGACCTTTGTGTTAAACAGCCCTTCTCCTCCAAACAGCACATTTCCAATCCCGCTTACTTTTTCAATCTCAATGGAAACCGTTTCATCCATCGCTGCCAGATATCCATTATCCAACAACATAGACTGTCCCGGCTGCAAGTCATATTCCACCACACTGCCATCAATTTCCAAAAAGATCATGCCATTTCCATGAAATTGCTGCATAATAAACCCTTCTCCGCCGAACAAACCGGAGCCAAATCGCTTCTGGAAGAACAACTTCATTTCTACCCCCGACTCCATTGCCAGAAAAGCATGTTTTTGTGCGACAATGGTTCGGCTGGACGAAACTGGAATTGCCAGAATTGCTCCCGGAAAGCTGGAAGCAAATGCAATTATGCCTGCTCCACCTTGTGCCGTATACACATTTTGAAACATGGATTCTCCTGTAAAAGCCCGAGAAAACGCTTTGCCAATTCCACCGCCCGCATTGGTCTGCATAACCATGTTCGGGGACATCCAGCTCATTGCCCCTTTTTCGGTTTTCATAGATTCGCCTTCTTGTAAATGACAAATAACAACCGGCATCGATTCGCCTTTGATTTCATATTGCATAAAAATAACACCCTTCCCAATTCATTTTTTCGCTTTATGCTGCTGTTATTATTGTACTATTTTTTCTGTCATTTGTCAAGAGAAGAAGAAACGTTGTTGTGCAAATCCATTTTCCCATTTCTTGCGGAAAATCTCGTCTTAATGAGTGGAACAAGTGTTGGAACAAAATGTTAAAAAAAGTCGTTAAACTAATTTGGAAAAAATAGAATATTCAGAAAAAAGAAAAAAACAGTTCATAAACTGTTTCAGCAGTTGTTCCAAGGCTTATTCCACCTGCTCTTTCCGCAGCGTTCAAAAAATAATCCGATAAATTTCAGAAACGAAGATAGAAAAAACATCTTTGTCATGCTATGATAAAGACAAGCAAAAAAGTTGGAAAAGAAAAAAGGAGAAATAGATTATGAAACCATTTGCAATTACCATTACCAGACAATTCGGTAGTTTGGGAAGAGAAATCGGAAAGCAGCTTGCAAACCGTCTGCACTGCCACTACTACGACCGAAATGTAATTGAACAGGAAGCCGCAGAAAAAGATGCAAGTCTTGCACCACTAGTAGCTTTGAAACAGGTGGAAGGCTATTATAAAATGGCATATCCGCTCGGAGTCGGCAGCAGCCTAAAACAAGATGCCATGTTTCAGGCACAATCAGAAGTCCTGCTGGCACATGCTGCAAAAGAAAACTGTGTCATTGTTGGCAGATGTGCAGACTATGTACTGCGAAATCAGGAACGGCTGCTCCGCTGCTATATCTACGCTCCAGATGAAAACCGGATTGCAAACAGCATTGCTTCCTTAGATATCACAGCAACAGAATACCAGCCCTTGATTGAAACAGTAGACAAGGCACGAGCAGCCTATTATCAAAAATATACTGGCTATCCAGTCGATAATCTGGAACTGCGGGATCTGATGATCAACAGTGCTTGTCTGGGTCTGGAAGGAACGATTGATATGCTAACAGCATTTGCTGCCAAGAAATTTGGGTTACAGCTAGAGAAAAATACAGCTTGTCCAGAAACAAAAAATCAATAATTCCACTACACGATTTTTTTCCTACTCATCTCTTGTTTTTCGGCTGTATTCTATCACAAAAGTTTCATCTTTATCACACTGTATCCATTGACAAAACAATACAAAAATAGTACAATAAAATCATCCCTTTTTCATAGGATAGAAAGCAAAATAAAAAATGGGGGTCAATCTATGGAGGAACGAAAACCAAATAAAAAGCCTATGATATGGTACTGGGTGATTGCCATTGCCGTATTCATGCTTTTGAATCTATTTGTATTTCCCAAAATCATGCAGCATAATGTAGAGGAAGTAGGCTATGACACCTTTATCGAAATGATGGAGGATAAAGAAATTGGTTCTGTTGAGGTAGAAAGTACACAGATTACGTTTACCAATAAGGACGAAACCAAATACTATAAAACTGGATTACTGAATGATCCAGATCTGGTCAACCGTCTGCATGAATCTGGTGCAAAATTTGGAAGTGAAATTGCCAGTACGGTTTCCCCCATTACGTATTTTTTAGTGAGTTATCTGATTCCAATTATACTGTTTATTTTAATTTTCCGACTCTTTACAAAAAAGATGGGAGATCGTTCCGGCGGCAATTCTATGATGTTCGGCATGGGCAAGAGCAATGCCAAAATTTATGTCAAATCTACGACAGGCATTAAATTTGCAGATGTTGCCGGTGAAGAAGAAGCAAAGGAACTACTGACAGAAATCGTAGACTTTCTGCACAAACCAGAACGCTATCAGGAAATTGGTGCATCTATGCCAAAGGGGGCTTTGTTAGTAGGTCCGCCCGGTACTGGTAAAACACTGCTGGCAAAAGCAGTGGCTGGTGAAGCCAACGTACCATTTTTCTCTATTTCCGGTTCCGAATTTGTAGAAATGTTTGTCGGCATGGGCGCTGCAAAAGTACGGGATTTGTTCAAACAGGCAGGCGAAAAAGCACCCTGTATTGTCTTTATTGATGAAATTGATGCCATCGGCAAAAAGCGAGAAAGCGGTCAGTTTGGCGGCGGCAATGATGAACGGGAACAGACGCTAAACCAGCTTCTGACCGAAATGGACGGCTTTGACGGCTCTAAGGGCGTTGTCATTCTGGCAGCCACTAACCGTCCAGAATCGCTTGACCCAGCATTGCTGCGTCCGGGACGGTTTGACCGCAGAATCCCAGTGGAACTGCCGGATTTGCAGGGCAGAGTGGAAATCCTGAAAGTACATGCGAAAAAAATTAAGATTGCCCCAAATGTGGATTTTCAAGCCATTGCAAGAACCGCTGCCGGTGCTTCTGGTGCAGAACTCGCCAACATTGTAAATGAAGCTGCTTTACGTGCCGTTCGGATGGGCAGAAAATCTGCTACACAGGAAGACATGATGGAAAGTGTAGAAGTCGTCATTGCTGGCTACCAGAAAAAGAGTCGTGTTCTCTCCAATAAAGAAAAGCTAATTGTCGCTTATCACGAAGTGGGACATGCACTTGTCGCTGCGTTGCAGTCTCAGTCTGCACCTGTGCAAAAAATCACCATTATCCCCAGAACCTCTGGGGCACTTGGCTACACCATGCAGGTGGAAGAAGGGGAACGGTTTTTAATGTCCCGCACGGAACTAGAACATAAAATTGCCACATTGACCGGTGGACGTGTTGCAGAAGACCTCGTTTTCCACGAAATCACCACCGGTGCTTCCAACGACATTGAACAAGCTACGAAACTGGCACGGGCAATGATTAGCCAATACGGTATGTGTGATGCATTTGGTATGATAACACTGGAAACAAACGGTTCACAGTATCTTGGCGGTAACACCAATTTCCTTTGCTCACCAGAAACACAACGACAGATTGACCAGACTGCTGTACAAATGATTCGTACACAGTATGAACGTGCAAAAACAATGCTACAGGAAAATATGGCAAAGCTGCACGAAATTGCAAAGTTTCTATATGAACACGAAACCATTACAGGTGAAGAATTTATGCACATTCTGACGCAGCCAATTTCTCGGCTGCCACAACAAAAAACGGAGGAAACCCTATGATAAATATGACAGAACAAATGGCAGTTATCACAAAACGTGCCCTTTTCACAAAAAAAATGGAAGTCGTCTCTCGTACCAACAACATCGCCGCAGATCGTGACAGCGGTTGGCGGATTCAGGCAGGCGATGAGGATGAAAAGTGTTTTGACCGATTGGAAACGCTGGAACTGATTTCTTTAGCAGATCTATGCAAATTAGAACCAGCTTTCTCCCGTATTATGGAACAGCCAGAAGAACAGACCTACTGCATGGTAAATGGTCATTTTGAACCAGATACGCTGCCAGCATATGTTGAATAAATCAAAACACATAAAGGTTATTTCTCACAAATAAAATGCACAAGTCCAGTAAAAACGGACAATAGAAAAAATAGCCCTCCTATGGTATA
>JAUNJC010000195.1 GCA_030523195.1 Oscillospiraceae bacterium | reverse complement strand
AAAAATGTAAAAAGAGAGTGCTTATTATTTTGTGAAGTTTTACTATACTTTTGACCCATCAAAGATCATTAATTTGATTAAACATTTTTTGCATTTTTAAATCTATCTCCGCAATTGTTTCTGCACAGTGTTTCAATTCACCAGTTAAAGAACTGGAGATATTCGTATCCCCAATAGATTTATAATGTAGTTGATGCTCTAAGCTAGCCCAGAAGTCCATTGCAATCGTACGAATTTGAATTTCCACTGGTGCTACTTGCTTTCCAGTAGAGGTATAGATAGGAACCTCTATAATCATGTGAAAACTACGATAACCATTAGATTTTGGATTTTTGATATAGTCTTTTGTTTTCACAAGATGAAAATCTTTGTGTACTGTCAAAAGATCTGCCAATGCATAAATATCATCAATGTAACAGCAAATCACACGAATTCCTGCAATATCCTGTAAATATTTTCTTGCAGATTCCGGTGAAACTGGAAAACCTTTCCGCTGTAATTTTCCAATAATACTCTGGGGTGTTTTGATTCGGCTTTCAATACTGTGAATGGGATTTCTCTGAAAACGCATGTTAAACTCATTGTTTAAAATGTTAAGCTGCGTTTTTACCACATTGATAGCTGAATCATATAAATGCTCAATTTCCAAGAAGGAATAAAACACATTTTGCAACTGTACTTCTTTTTGTTCTGGTACAATTCCTTTAATTGCATCTAAATAAAATTCTTTATCGTCCATAGTGTGATACCTCGCAAATTGAAAAAACAAACAACTAATGGATATGTATGGTTATGGAAGCAGACGGTTGATGTCTCTTGGAAACATACTTGCTTGACGGACGTTGGATAAGCCTAATAGTTTCATAACAAATCGTTCCAAACCGATTCCTAAGCCACCATGTGGCGGCAATCCATATTTATGTGCTTCTAGATAATTATGGAAGTCATCTGGATTTAAACCTTGTGCAATCATCTTGTCCACTTGTTCTTGATAATTATGAATTCTTTGTCCACCGCTTGTGATTTCCAAGCCACGGAACAGCAGATCAAATTTATAAGCCAATCTCGGATCTTCTTTGGAATTCATTGCATAGAACGGTGGTTTAGAAGATGGGAAGTGTGTAACGAAAATAAAATCACTTTGGAATTCTTTTTTTGCATATTCACAAAGTGCTACTTCATCTTCTGGTTCTAGATCAAGTTTATTCTTAGAGCCTTTATTGCCTAAGATTTCCTTTGCTTCCAGTAGCGTCACACACGGAATTTCTGTCACAACTGGTACATCCGCATGCAACATCTCTAATTCATGTGCATAATGCTTTTGCAAATAAGAGAAAATATAGCGAATTGTAGCAGTTTCCATTGCCATGACATCATACATACTATCGATATAACCCATCTCAAAGTCCAAACCGATGTATTCATTGATGTGTCTGGAAGTAGCATGTTTTTCTGCACGATAAACTGGTGCGATTTCAAAAACACGGTCAAAGAAAGCGACAGCCGTCTGCTTATAGAACTGTGGAGACTGATTTAAGAATGCTGGCTTATCAAAATATTCCAGATGAAAAATATTTGCACCGCCTTCCGCACCTTGTGCGACAATTTTCGGTGTGTGAATTTCTGTAAAGCCCTGCATCAGCATAAACTGACGGAAACCGTTTGCAACGCCTTCTTGAATTTTAAAGATGGCACGTTCATTGACATTTCTCAAGGAAACAGAACGATTATCTAAATTGATGTCCAAAGAGCATCCCAATTTTGGATTGGATACTTTTAGCGGGTATTCTTCATTGGAAGCAGAGATGACAGTTATATGCGTCAGCTGTAATTCCAAACCACCAACTGCTTTTTCATTTTCATGTACCACACCAGAAGCATATACAAAGTTGCCCTCTCGAATACCGTCTATTTCTTCTGCACAAACAGATGAATCGTAGATGGTTTGCAGGAGGTATCGACCAGTGCGCAAAATTACAAATGCAAAATTGCTCATTTGACGTACTTTGTGTACACAAGCACAAAGAGAAATTTGTTTTCCAACCTGTTTTTTTGCTTCTGCATAATCAAATTCTGGAATCAACGTTGTACCATCTACCTGCATAATGCCCTCTTTTATAGATGGGTGATAAGCATTTTCGTTATGATATAATGTGTAAGCAGTGATTTCCTGGTTGGTTTCAACTGTTGCAGATGATTTTGCATCTTTTGTTTCTTCAACTAAAGGAGCTGATTGTTTTAATGCCTCTTCTAGTGTTTCTTTAATAGTCTTTGGCGTACAAATTCCACGAAGTGCTTTTGTACACTGTCCCATCAAGAATCCAAATACTTTCTGCTCTCCATTTTGATACTGTTCAACAGCAGCTTGATTTTGAGACAAAATTTCTGTAATAGTTTCCTTTGCTTTTACAGTGTCATTTACAATTAACGTTCCTT
>JAUNJC010000194.1 GCA_030523195.1 Oscillospiraceae bacterium | reverse complement strand
ATAATACCTTCCGAACAAAGTGATTCATCTGTTTGACAGCCAATATACCGATGTTCTAAATTGCCAGCTGTTAGACTATGGCGAAGAAAAAGCAATTGCATAATATCTACTTTCCTCTATGTCAAGAATAAAAATACCTATTCAAAGAAAAATGAGTATTTAAAATAGAATACTCGTTGAAAATATCCTTTATTATCTTTTTATCAAATATATATTATATCATACCTAATTTCTATTTTGAAATAATATTCATTAAAATTCAATCCCTCTTCTAGCTGTAATCTGTTTTTCAAAGGGATGTCTTCTATTTTGAATTTCAGAAATATAATCCGCCTGTTCCAGTAAATCTGCATTTGGATTTCTTCCGGTCATCACAACTTCTAACGTATCTGGTAACTTTTTCAAAAAATCCAATACGATTTCTACCGTCAAAAATCCAGCAGAAATACAAGCTATGATCTCATCTAAAACTAACATCGTGTATGAACTATATTTAATTATATCCAGTAAAGTGGAAAGCTGCTTTCGATATCCTTTTGCAGCAGTTTCTTTTTCTGCTAACTGCATCTGAAAAGAAAATTTATGAATGGAGTATCCTGACAACACTGTGATTCCACTTACTTGCTGTAAGGCGATACGTTCGCTGGAAGTTTCTGGTTTCATAAATTGATAAAACAATACGGTACCCCCAGCACCTGCACAACGAACAGCCAAACCAACAGCAGCAGTTGTTTTGCCTTTTCCATCCCCACAATAGATATGTATCATTTGTCATTCTTCTCCTAATTTTTTATTTTCTAACTCCGAGTGGTCAGTTGATAAAGCAATGCATTGCAAATGGCTGCTGCAACATTGCTGCCACCCTTATTTCCCTTTGCAACAATATATGGTGTATCGCTTTCTAAAATCATATTTTTTGCTTCTATCACATTGACAAATCCAACCGGCACACCGATGATCAATTTTGGCTGAATTTTCTGTTCTTGTATCAGTTCTGTTAATCGAATCAAGGCAGTCGGTGCATTTCCAATGGCAAAAATTAACTCCTTTTGCAGCGTACACGCCTTTTCCATAGAAATCATTGCTCTTGTAACACCACGTTCTTTCGCCGCTTTTTCCACATCAGTATCTGCCATAAAACAATGTACTGTTCCACCTAAAATCTGTAATGCTGATTTATGAATACCTGCGTATGCCATATTTGTATCTGTTACAATATCCGCTCCGTTTTCCAATGCCTTCAATGCAACAGAAACCGCATCTTCCGAAAAGGTAAGATTTTTCACATAATCAAAATCAGCAGTAGTATGAATCACTCGTTTTAAAATATTATATTCCGCCTCTGGTAATGTGATATGTTGTAATCGGCTCTCAATGATAGAAAAACTTTTCTTCTCAATTTCCATCGGTTTTTTCAGTTCTATTTTTGGGCGCATATGCAAACCTCCAATCACTGTAATGGTTGATAAGGAACTACACGAGCAGCATGAAAATCAGCTACTTCTGCATAAGCCGCCAATGCAAAATCAAATAATTTTGCACCAATTACGGCACCTGTTCCCTCCCCCAGACACATGCCGCATTCTAAATACGCCTGCATTCCAATCGCATCCAGTGCCAATTTCCCAGCCGGTTCCGCAGAACAATGTGTCGCATAGAGAAAATTTCGACAAAGTGGTGCAAAACGAACGGCACAATTTGCTGCAACTGCTGAGATAAAACCATCAACCAAAACAGGAATCCGATAAATCGCACCACCAAGAAACGCCCCCATCATTCCACAGAGATCAAACCCACCTATCTTGGAAAGTACATCTATTATATCTTTTGGATTTGGCTGATACTTTGTAATTGCACATTGAATTAGATCCACTTTTCTCTGCAAGCCTTCACTGGACAAGCCAGCTCCTCTTCCAGTAACCATCTTCGGAGACAGACTGGATAAAACCGAAAATACTGCACTGGAAGTAGTGGTGTTTCCAATTCCCATCTCCCCTGTAATAATGAGATTATATCCTTTTAACTTCTTTTCTTTCACCAATTCTATTCCAATTAGTATTGCACGTTCTGCTTCTGATCTTGTCATCGCTGGTTCTTTTGCAAAATTCTTTGTTCCATAAGCAATCTTCCGAACATCCAGCCCAGTACACTGCATATCTTTTGCAATGCCAATATCAATTGGAAATACATCTGCACTGCAAACTGCTGCCATAGAATTAATGGTGGCTAGTCCTTTTGTAAAGTTTTCTGTAACAGTTGCTGTCACGTCCTGTCCCGTTTGCGTTACTCCTTCTGCTACAATACCATTATCTGCACAAAAAATTAAAATAGCTTTTTTTCTCGGCTGTAAGTTTGCTGTTCCATGAATTCCAGCAAGCTGTATGATCATTTCTTCCAATCTTCCAAGACTATGCAGTGGCTTTGCAATCTGATTCCATTTTTTCTGTGCAGTTTGCATGGCCTGTTCATCCAATGGCTGGATGGTATTA
>JAUNJC010000193.1 GCA_030523195.1 Oscillospiraceae bacterium | reverse complement strand
AAGCGGTAAAGACTATGATTTAAACGACGATAATAGATGGGATGTATTTGATTTGTGTTTGATGAAACAGCAGTATATCAAGCAGAAAAGTCAGGGAAAAACGTTAATTGCTTACTTTTCTCTGGGACATAATTCCGGCAATTTTGAAACGGCTGATGCAACAACATCTGCAAGTATCGTAATTGATAATGATGTGCGATATGGCACAACAGAATATATGGCTACGCTTATTCAACAGCAAGTAGGCGGAGATTTGTATTCAATTGAAGTAAAAGAGCCGTATTCGCAGGACTTTAATGAAGTGGTTGACCAGAACCATGCAGAAATGGCAGAAGATGCTCTTCCAGAACTTGCCGGAGAACCATTGGATATCTCAGAGTATGATACTGTATATATTGGCTATCCTGTATGGGCAACCACGATACCGAGAGCGATCCATACGTTTTTGAATCAATATGATTTGTCAAGCAAAACGGTTATTCCATTCTGCACACATAACGGTTATGGAAAGGGCAGCAGTGAAACGGTGATTGCCAATCTTTGCCCACAGTCGAAGATTCTGGAAGGAGTTGCTATCAATTCGGGCAATATTCTTTCATCACAGGAAACAGTGATACAATGGCTGAATGAAATCGGTATGCTAAAAAAAGAGAAAACAGATATTCAGATTTCTGTTGGTGAGTATGAATTGAATGGCGTTATTTATGATACACCGCTTGCCAAAGAAATTATGGAGATGATGCCGTTGACAGTTTCTATGGTTGGCTATGGCGGAAGAGAGTATTACGGCAGTATGCCATCAGTACCAAAGAATAGCGGTAACGGTCAGCTGAACTTTGAAAACGGTGATATTACGTATTGCCCAACAAATAATACACTGGCTATTTTTTATGCACAAACAAGTCGTCCGAATCTAACAATGGAAGTGATTACAATTGGTAAAGTAACTTCCGATTTGTCTGTATTTGATATATTAGGAAGCAGAGAAAATATTACTTTCTCAATTGCAAAAGAAACAGATGAAACCAGTTCTTAAAGTATTGATGCAGAAGAGTAATATTACATTATATTATTTATGTTGTCTATCACTGTGAGAACTGTTCCATCTCAAAGGGTAAGATATTCAATCAAGGGAGTCTTTGCATAGGAATCTTCTTGGATCCGTGCTGTTCCAATTACTTTCTCCCAAAAGTGAAAAGGAGTTGTTTGCTTTTGGCAAGCAGCTTCCTTTTCAATTCTATGAAAATCAAGGTGATACCAATGAAAAAAGTGATTTTTAGCATCATAACAGCAGGACTGCTATGTTTCACAGCCTGTGGAAAGAAAATTGATTCTTTTCAAAATGAACCGCAAAGCAGATCATTCTTCGCCATGGATACCTATATGACGATCACAGTCTATGGAGAAAATGCGGAAACTGCCTTGAATCAGGCAGAAGAACGAGTGACAGAACTTGAAAAAATGTGGTCCGTCACCGATGAAAGCAGTGAAATATATGCGGTCAATCACAGTGGCGGAGCATCTGTTGCAGTCAGTGAAGAAACAGCGGAACTTCTTGATTTTTCACTGGAAATTTCTAAAGCTACAAACGGTGCTCTGG
Organism: Oscillospiraceae bacterium; assembly: GCA_030523195.1. GTDB lineage: Bacteria > Bacillota > Clostridia > Oscillospirales > Ruminococcaceae > Ruminococcus_C. Next base: position 894 of record JAUNJC010000193.1, on the reverse strand, counting down.
ACTGTACCATGTATCCGATCCTGACTGAATGGGGCTTTACCACAAGTAATTACAAAGTTCCGACTGATGAAAAAATAAGTGAATTACTTGAAAATACAGGTTATGAAAAGATACGGCTTGACGGAAATTCTGTTGCCATTCCTGAAAATATGCAGATTGATTTGGGAGCAGTCGGCAAAGGGTATACGGGCGATTTGGTTACAGAAGTTCTGAAAGAAAACGGCATAGAATCTGCACTTCTTGACTTGAGTGGAAATATTCAGACGATCGGGACTAAGACTGACGGCACAGACTGGAAGCTCGGACTTCGCAGCCCCTTTGATGAGGGTTCATTTGCAACATTGGAAGTATCGGATTGTGCAGTTATTACTTCCGGTGGTTATGAGCGATATTTTGTCGGTGACGACGGTGAAACTTACTGGCATATACTTGACCCGGAAACCGGAAAACCTGCACACAGCGGCTTAGTTTCCGTAACGATTGTCGGAAAAGAAGGAAGGCTTTGCGACGCACTTTCTACCTCTCTGTTTGTTTATAGGGCTTGATAAGGCAACAGAACTCTGGAAACAGCGTGATGATTTTGAAATGGTTCTTATGACAGATGACGACAAAATTTATCTGACGGATGGACTTGAGGAGAATTTTTCATTGAATCAGATGTACGGAGATTTGCAAACGGAAGTGATACGCCGATGAAATCAAACAAATTATGGATAACCGTTTGTATCGTAATATTTCTGATAGGAATGATCGGAAGTCTATGGCTGATATGTAAACCTCATGGACAGACAGTTCAGATTATACAGGACGGTGAAATATTGTATACAATTGACTTGGAAAAGTCAGAGGATAGAATTATTGAAGTAGAATATCAGGGCAGCAGAAATATCATTC
>JAUNJC010000045.1 GCA_030523195.1 Oscillospiraceae bacterium | reverse complement strand
CCTCAGCAACTTCCGACTTTTTGGCGTAGTCGCTCAAATCTACTGATTCGCCGCCTGTTCCATTCTTAGAAATCTTTTCAAGATATTCCTGTACCCGTGTAAGCGGCTTTGGCAGTGATCCGGTATAATCGCCAGAGATAGCAGCTAAAAATAACTCGTCATTTGTTCTTGGTTTTGTTAAGTCAGACATTTCTTATCCTCCTTGTATTTCTGGTATGCCATTTATATAGAACATGCCGCCATTATCGGTCATCTTATTTGCAACAGCAGTCGCACGATCCATATATACCATGCTGCAATTATCTGCAATTGCATTTTCAATCGTACAACTTGCCATTCGCATTTCGCTGAAATCACAGGATATGGATGCCAGTTCACAATTTTTCATGGAAACCGTTGTTCCGGCAGATACTGTCAAATCTTCTGCCTTACAATTGCGCATTGTAATATCAGAACGTGTTGCTGTAAAAAAGCCGTTCATCTGCACACAGATAAATGTTCCCGTTCCAAGCAAAGCACAGACATTTGCATTTATGACTGCTTTTTCCGTGTTAGATGTAGACCGGAAATCAATATTGTTTCCCCACAATATTACACCTGTTCCGATGCCGGACACGGTTTCATTTGCAGAAAATGTCTGACCAGCTGTCAGCATGACCGTTGCCATCTGATACTGTTTTGCAACTTGCAATGCCTTGCCTAATGTTTGAAATGCCGTACCATATGTAGTGCCTGCATTCTCATCATTGCCCATTTCACTATCGACATAAATGGTAGCACTTTCTTTCTGAATGCCGCCATCTTTCAAAGTTTCCACATCTGCTTTCACAGTGCCCAGTTGTGTTTGCATGGATTCTGCCGTATTTTTGGCAGACTGTGCATCTGTTTTCGCAGAAGTTGCAGCTTCATAGGCTTCTTCTGCCTTGAGCTGTGCCAATGACACCGCCCCCGCATCTGCTGCACCTTTTGCCAGCTTCTCCAATCCGTCTGCAATCGAACCCCGAAGACGGGATCCCCATTGTTCTTCCCGAACACTGTTGATTTCCGCTGTAATATCAATCATGGAGTAAAATCATTCCTTTCTGCATTATGTACCATACCGTTTTGCAATTGCCTGCCGTCTGCCCAGTTCGTTGTCCATATACGGTGCGATGCCCTTTGTGACGGATTTTCCATCCAGTTCCACCGTTGTTTCCACACAAACACCCTGCATGGCGGATGCAATTCCAGTAATCAGCCGGTCGTAATCAATGAACAGAACCTGATCCGCATCGGCTCTGGCAGCTTCCTGTGCATACGCCTTGCTGATGTCGTGCGGAATCACTTGTGTGCCGTTCGGCAAGTTGACCAGTTCACCCCTGCCGCCTTCATTGATGGCTGCAAATCCGCCTTTCCAGTTGTCGGTGCCATGTGCAAGGTAGGGAATCAACGGCGGTTCAGATGGCATACTGAATCCCCAGTCTGCCCCAATTACGTCGCCAATACTTTCTATAAGAGAACCAAGCGAATTAACTACCGCTGCAACAGAACCATAAATTAAGCTCCACAATGTGTTGATACCGCCAATAATTAGATTAATGACGCCCTTAATAGCTCCCCAGATAGCGTCCCAGATACCACTTACAATCTCTTTGATACCTTCCCATGCCTTTTTCCAATCTCCTGTAAATACACCCTCGAAAAAAGTAATCAGTCCGTCAAAAATTTTCTTCACTGCATCAATAATATCTTTAATAGCATCAAACACTTTTCCCATGATGTCTGAAATGATATTGATAATCGGTGTAATCACGGCGATGATTTCTGAAATAATATCAGCAATGATGGGAAGCAGTGGCGTAACAATTTCCACAATTGTGCTAATAATATCAGATACAACATCTATAATTGGTGCCAGTACCTCTAATGTGTCAGCGACAAAATCAATAATCACGCCAAGCAATGTTGTAATGACAGGCATCAAAGCATTTAAAATCTGCATAACGGCATCTACTAGTGCAATCACAAACGGCATACAATTCTCTACAATCTGCATGATTGCATCAATAATCTGTGTCAAGGCTGGCATAATCTGTTGGATAAATTGTGTAATTAGTGGTGCAAGTGCGGATACCAGTTTCATAACAAATGTAATAATCTGTGTAAACACCGGCATAAGCTGTGCGATAATATCAATCAGTGGTGGCAGAATGGCTTCTAAAATCTGTCCAACTGCACTGATAATCGCTGTAATCGCTGGTATCAGCGACAACAACATTTGCTGCAATGGCGGCAAAATTGTGGTAAGTGCCTCCTGCAACGAACCCCATAAAGCTTGCAGAGACGGTAACACTGCATCTACCACACTTTGAATAGCAGACTGTATCTCCTGCCATGCCCCCTGCATCTCCATTTTTGCAAGGTCGCTGCTATTGTAGAGCCATGTAAATCCAGCAACCAAAGCGGCAATGCTGCCCACTACAAGTAGCATCGGAGCGGACATGCCGCCGATAATACCTGTTACCTTTGAGAGCATTCCGAAAGCACTGCCCACTGTAGAGGACAATTTTCCAAACGCTCCGACAACACCGCCAATCACAGAAGTTGCTTTTCCGACTGCCATCAACGCAGGTCCCAGTGCAGCCACAGCGGCGGCAACCTTTTCTATCGGTACACCAGCATCCTGCCATTCTGCAATTTTTTCCCGCACCATCTCCATTTTTTCGGCAATCGTTCCCAAAATCGGGGCAATGGTTCCGGCTTGTGCCAGTGCTTGAATCCGAGTGAGTGCAGCGTCCAACGCCCCTGCAAACCCATTTTCATTGAAAGCCGTTGTCATGGCGGAAAAAATACCTGCTATTGTTTCCGCAGCGGTCTGAATCGTTGGCAAAAGGGACGTCCCAACTGTGATGGAAAAGGATTCGATTGCCCCCTGCATATTCTCAATTGCACCGCCAACGCCGGACTTCATTGCTTTGGAGGCCGTTTCAGAAGCTCCATCACAATTCTGTAAAGCATTGGTCATTTCTTCAATGCTGCCCGGTGCGGCATTCATCATGGTCTGCAAGCCAGATAACGCTTCTGTGCCGAAAATCGTTGCCAGGGCACTTTCCTTGGCTTCATCGGTTAATCCAGCTGTAGTGGTTTGCAATTCAGCGATAATCTGTCCGATGGATTTCATTTTGCCTTCGCTGTCAAAGAAGGAAATGCCCAGCTGCTCCATGGCTTCTCTTGCTTTGTCAGTCGGCTTTGCCATGGAAACGAACATGGAACGCAGTGTCGTACCGGCTTGTTCCCCTTGTAAACCAGCGTCCACCATGACCCCAGTGGCAGCCGCCAGCTCTTCCATGCTGATTCCCATTGCAGAGGCGGACGGTGCAGCATATTTAAAGGCATATTGCAAGTCCGAAACACCGGCAGCGGTACGGTTTGCAGATTCTGCCAACACATCGGCAACATGGGTCGCATCACCGGCACTTTCCCCGAATGTATTCAGCACATTGGAAACCGTATCTGCCACCAGTGCCAAATCTTCGCCGGAGGCTTCCGCAGCAGAAATGATACCCGGCATATCCGCAATGATTTCATTGGCGTCTGCCCCCTTTGCTGCCATTTCCGTCATAGCTTCCGCCACTTCCGAGCTGGATAGAGAGGTACTCGCCCCCAATTCCAGTGCAGATTCTCGCAGGGACTGTAGTTCTTCATCCGTTGAACCGGAGATGGCACCCACTTTCCACATCTGTGTATCAAAGTCAATGGCAGAATCCGCTGCTTTTTTCAGTCCAGCAGTTGCAAGTCCCGCAGCGGCGGTTTCCACTGCTGTGATTTTACCACCTAAGCCACTAATAGTGTCACCGGCAGATTGCAGACGGGAACCAACGTTCTGTGCCGCATCTCCCATTTTAGAAAACGCTGTGCTTGCTACAGATGCAACTTTAGAAGCGGCAGTGGCAATGCCTTGCACCGCAGAAACGACCGCTTCCACGGTAGCTTTGAATCCATTCGCTGCTGTTTTTGCAACGGAAAAGGCAGTCTGAAAGCCGCTTTTGATCGCTTCTGCAACGGCAGAACAAACCGGCTTGATGGCATTGATTTCTGCCGAAACCGCCTTGAATGCCTTCGTTTCTGTGATTGCATTTTTGATGGAGGTTGTTACATTGGTAACAGCTGTTTTCACAGAAGTAAATGCATTTTTCACAGCAGTGGTAGCTGTTTTAAATGGTGCAGTTAAGGTGCCAGCAATCGACTTGATTTTCTGCAAAGCGGTATAAGCAGCACTGTTTTGAAATGCCTGCATCATCGAAGAAACATTCTCTTTTAGAGTTTTTACCGTAGGCGACAGGGTTGACCATTGCCGAAACGCTTCTGCAACAGAATTCGTCTCTTTGGCAGTTGCTTTTGCAGCGTCTCCAATTGCATCCAAACTTTTTTTCACATATCCCAATTCTGCTTGAGCCTTTGCGATAGCATCCGCCTGTGTCATCCCAGACTTTTTGTATTCCGCCGCCAGCTTCATAATCTTAGACTGCAGCTCTGCAACGGAAATCCCCATGTCTTTTGCAATTGCCTTGTAGCTGCTTCCGGATTGTTCCAACGCCTTTGAAACTTCTTCCGCTTTCTTTTTGGCGGCTTCCATCCCTTTTGTAAAGTCTTTGGAATCTGCCGTAATCTTTGCGGATAATGTATAATCTGCCATTTATGTATTTCACCTCCCTGCAACCAGTTTTGAGATCGATTCCAACGATCCGTTGAGCGTCACCGTACAGCTGGTCGGGTCGCTCAGGCTGATGCTCAATTCTTCAATGGTCATCCATTCATGAATGTCAAGTGAATCACAAATCACCTGTACCTGTCTGCCCACACGAAAACAATCCACACCGGATTCCACCATACTCAGATCAATTGCTTTGACGGTGAAGGTAGCTTGCGGTGCTTTCAGTTTCATGGCAAAATCCACTACGGTATTCTTTTTGGTTTCATAGGTTGCATCCTCTTCAAAGGGAAATTCTATTTTTCTGCAAATCATTCCATATTTCTGATACAAGTCATGATGGATTACTAGATTGGTGGGAAAAGACCTGTCATAATCCGCCTGTGTATGGTTGTTTCTCCACATCACATAATTGCCAGGATACCATGTCACTTTGTCGGTGGAATAATAGTAACTCCAAAAGCAATTCGTTGCGGCCGTTCCAATGTCCTCCTTGTTTTCCAGTGCGGTTTCCTTGCCATCTTCTCCAATTTCGACCGGAATAAATGCTGTATAAAAGTCCTCTGCGGTATAGGTACTGGAAACTTCCAGCACATTTTTCCCAATTTCAATGATCTGATTTAGCCGGTTTTCCTCCGCCTCTGGATCCAGATACCGAAGACGAAAAAAGTCATCCTGTAGGTCGCCTGATTTTACAACTTCTATTTCCAAAAATCCGCCGAAGTAATCAATCACTCTGGTTTGCAAAATATTCATAACGGTTTCATAGTTCTCCCACCATCGTGTGACTGTGCGTTGTACTTTTTGCATACCGTTTTCCCCATTTTCTGTATATTGGTCAACATAAAGCAGGGAATCGCTGATATCCTCGTCTGTCATTTCTGGAAAGGTCACCAATTTTACACAATCCGGCGGTGCATAATCAGGAAACACAAATTTTTTTCCTGGTTCATCCTGTGGAAGGCCACCTTTCAGGTCAACTACAAATCCAAATCCTTTGTACCACGTCAGTGCTTTCAGCATTTTGTTCATAAACTGTTTCAGTGGAGAATCAACAAATTTGGATGGAGCAAAATATACATCATTTAAAACAGATAAGAGCCCTTCTACTGTGTAAGTGCGATTCCCATACAAATCCGTTTCCACACAGATGGGTCTGCCAGCCCAGAGAAATGTAGTCTTTGGCTTGTCTGTGTAGACCGTAATAAAACTCCGCATAACAGCAACGTTCTCTGCCTGCTGGCTGTCTGGCGGAATTGTAAAGGTAAACGTGCCGGATTTATTCATCGACATTGTTAAAACAGCATCCTGTAGAAAGGTATCCTGATTCGGGGCATGCAGTACACGTGGCTGCACCAAGTAAGATTTTGTTGCTTCCTCATAAACTGCGTCATCAAATAAATAGGAATATACCGTATACATCACAACACACCACTTTTACATACAAACGCCGCTTGAAAACCAGATTCGTACAAGGTAATAAAGGTGAATCGATTTCGATTAGCAGACAATTTGCAAACCGCCTCATTTTTTCCTGCCTTTAAAGAGGTGCCACCACAAAAAATACCGTCCTGTTCCCATTGTACAATGGTATCCTTTTCTACATAAATATCCACATTAGATGACATTTTCAAATCATTCAGTTCTACACTGGAATTGGTTTGACTGATTACAATCGGTTCCGGTAAAAAGTTTTCTCCAAAATTCGTAAAATCCCACAAAAAGCCATACATTTTGTATCCAATCTGAAATGGCTGTACATCGGCGGTAATGGTGACCACACAATGGACAGCATCCGCCATCTCCGAAGAAACACTGCACCGTCCGACCCAATAATGCATCGGGTCGGTATCCAGTGCAATTTGCATGGTTCGCCCATGTAAGGCAGTGACAAGGTTGCTGTACAATGTATGCCAGTCTGTCATAGGCGTTTTAGCGACAAATGTGGCGGTCAGGGTACGGTTTTTATAGACGGGATGTCCGGCAAGCACCTCGGATAAATCCAGCACACCGTGCCGGCCAGGCACATTCACCGTATAAATTTCTACCTCTGGTGCCGTAATAGAAAAATCTGTCCAGTACATCCCCCAGTCGTCAGCCGTGTGCCAGCCACCAAAATGAAACAAATTGGCGGAATCACATTGCAGTTCTTTTGCAAACCGGATTCCGCTTTTTTGCTCTGCATAACAGTAAAATTCCGCCACTTATTCCACCTTCTTTCTTCGTTTTCGTCCGTTTGCTGCGTAAATGGCATCAATCCATGCAGTCCCTTGTTTTGCATCGGCTGCCAGTACGCCGGAAATGGTTGTCTGCTGTTGTTCTTTGCTGGTATGCTTCGGCTTTTTCTTCCACAGCTTCTGAAACGGTTTTCCTTTCTTTCGGAACGCATTGGAAACGGCATTCAATACGGCACTGGCAAGCATGGTAGAATCCGATACCACTTTATCCTCATACGCCTTTAGGATGAATGCCTTTTCCGTGCCGGTCAGGGCATCGTAGTCCGCTTTGGTATAACCGAACTGCACTGCAAAAAAAGCAAAATCCGCAGCCTGGCGATAACGCTCCCGCTCTGGGTCGGGCGGTTCCTCCGACCCGCCAAAGTAGGAGAACGCTACCAGTCTTACTGGAATAAAAAACCGCAGTCCTCCTGTATTTGCTCTAATACCGCACTCATCACTGCACTATATCCATTTTCCTGTAATTGCTGCTGTGCAAACTCTTTCGCCAGTTTTACCGGCGCATATTCGCCGTTGTCTGATAACAGTCCATAGGCAAACAAAGCTGTTAGATCGGCAACAGACGGATAGCGATTTTCTGCCATTGCCATCATCATCCCCGTCACACTGTTCCCGATGACCTTTTCCACCTGTTCCACCCGTCCGATGCTGTAATGCAGATGATATTCCTTTTCGTTTAATGTGTATGTTCTCATATTCATTTCCTCCTATTTAAATTATGCTTCCGGCTTGTCTACCACTTTTGCAGCGGTTGCTGTATCCAGAGCGGTCAAATCCACCAATTCTCCATAGCCTGCAAAGGAAAGGCTATAGGCCATGCTGTCATCATACGGGGCTTCTAAACTGTAATCGGTAATACAAGCCAGACCGCCGAACAGCGGCTTGTAATTTTCTTTCTTGTCCACGATTTTTAGGCAGACAAGGTCACCATTTGTGAAATATTTTCCAAGCAGTTTGTGGGATTCCGCACTGAGGATATAAATACCATCGTTGTCAATGCTCCACTCCTTTGCCCCTGCAATCTGTGCTTTCCAGCCATTTGCAAGGTCCTTGCTGGAAACATCCACCGTTTCGGCACTCCGGTTAATGGTCAGCCCCTGCTGTCCAGCAACTGCCAGCAGCTTGGAGCCATCTGTATTGTAAATGCAAAGAATGATGTCCTGCCCTGCCTTTGCAATGCTGTCCGGAAACGGACAATAAACCTGACTGTCGTATGCCGTTGCAGAAATTGCTGTATTTGTCGTTTCTGGCATAAAAAAATTCCTCCTTAAATCTTACATTTTAATCCATAGCTCACCATGATTTCATAGGAAAGCACGGCGTGCCATTCGTTTGTTTCATCCTGCTGTAAAGATTGTACACCGGTTTCTGTTTGTAAGACCAGCGTGATGCCGTCCGGCATGGAAAGCCGTTCTGTCATGGATTCTTCCACTGCCTGTATCATGCCGTAAATCTCCGTTCTGGCATCGCTTGGCGTGGCAATTGCATGAATTTGCACGGTAAAGACTTCCTTGTATAACGTCTTGCTGGAAGTGTCCCGCTTTCCCACTACCTCCACAAAAAGAAATGGGGACGGCGTATCCCGTGCAACAGCATCATAGCAAGAATAGCTGGTATTGGTTCGCAGATTTTGCAGCACCGCAGCGGCAATTTCTGCAAAACCGACTTTTCGTAACATCATTTCTTTTTCAATGCCTCCTTACAATCTGCAATAAACATAGGCTGCACTTCTTCCACAGATCGCCGCAAAAAATGCTGTCCCTGCACATAATTTGCTTTCAGACGTTTTCCAATCTGTGGAACATATCGCCCTGGCTGCTGTCGGTGTCCGTATTCTACATGCGGGGCATACGTTCTTGTATATCCAACCATCCCAGGATTGTTGCCGGACGGCAATTCCGCTCGCAAACTATCTCTTAACTTCCCGCCTGCATGGGTGGATGTACTAGGTGCAACTGGTGTATTAGCGTAAGCACGGTTGAAAAGCGCATTGACTCCTTTTTTACAGACAGCCGTAAAATCCGTCTGGGATTTCTGATACAACGCCTGTGCCAGTTTCTCCGCACCGTTTAGTTTGATTCCCGTGTCTGCCGCCACCTCTCTACATACAAAAGCCGCCAACGGCCATGCAGGTCTTTGACGGTTCGTATTTGATAATCTTCCTTGCCGGCACGCACCGCAGCCGCATTTTTACAGGCTTCTAACGGAGCGTCGGTCAGGATTTTTCGCTGTGCCTGTGTGACATCCCGTCCCACCAGCTGTATTTCCTCAGCCGTCCATTCCGTCCATCTTCCAAGACAAGCTGCGGAAAGCGGCTGCAAAGAAGAAATAGGATTTCCCAGTATATCTACATCAGTAAAAACAGATTGCAGCAAGATGATGGGAAAATATCTCATAGGAACCGTACCACCTTTTCTCCAGCGTCTTCTGCTTTGGTTTCCCGATAGGCTGCAAATTCATCGTCATATTCCGCAAGCACATCCTCTACAAACGTAGTGGAAATGGTGTCTGCCCCCTCAGAAGCAACCCCCTCATAATTCCACCGGCGAAATAGTTTTACCACCACATCCGCTGCAATCGGTTCCAATAAAGTGGGTAAGGTCGGTTCTCGCACTCTCAAGCAAATCCGCACGCTGGCAAGGTCACAAAGTACCTGCAGCTGTGCAGTATCGTCCGACTTTGGTTCTCCCTGTAGGCGAATCTGCACCTGTTCTAACAGCGTCATCCTTATGCTCCAATCGTGCCAACCACCACGCCATCCAGCCGCTCTGCAAACATCGTCAAGCCAGTGACAATAGAAGTTTCATAGTTCATACGAGTGCTGTCGGTGTCATGCAGAATGCCAATCAACCCAGTCTGATCAGTGGTAAAAGGGAATGCCTTTCCGATTTCTCCGCCGGATACCAGCGGATAGGCAAGATTGATGTTATCTGCAACCGTGGCATAAAATTTGCCCTGTGGGACATTGCCATTGGTTAGCATTTTGACATCTGTAAACGCCTTAAAATACGTCATGCCGAACGCATTTTGTGTGGAAATGTTCGCTCCGCCGATATAGTCGGCAACATCCATTGGATTCACAATGGCGATAACATCCCCGGCAGCATCATCCTCAAAGAGCACCTGCAATTTGCCCCATGCGTTGGAGACGGCTTCCTGTAAGGTGGCACCGCTTGCTGTTCCGGTACCGGTTGCTAGAAAGCCGATGAACTCCGCCCGAATCTTTGCCTGAATGGTCTTCATCAGCTTGTTGTCGGCTTCTGTAACGGCTGCATCAAAGCCGGAACGCTGAATGGCTTCGAGTGTGACTGCTTTCCGGTACTTCTTATAGGTCAGCTCATAGGTCTTTGCCAACTTCGTTTCCACCTTGGAAAGCGGAATCACATCGCCCTCTGCTACAACGCCGTCACCATCTGCCATGGTGACGGTAGAAGTGTAAGTCTTAATCAAAGAACCATTTGACATGGCGGTTCTGCGGGTCAGCCCCAGCAGTTCCTGCAACTTTGTAATGCTGCCGTTGAATCGTGTTACAAAGTCAATGCTCTGTGCCTTTGCAAAATCGGCTCTGACATTGGTGTTTTCCTGTACTGCCATAAAAAATTCCTCCTGTTATACAAATAAGTGCATATTCTGGTTGATTGCCTGAATTCTCGCCGCATCATCCTTGATGGCGAAAATCTGTTCTTTCGTCATGCCGGCAGACGTGCCACGCTTTGGCGGTTCGCCCTTCAATCGTTCTTTCACCGCATCGTCCACTGCTTGTGTGAACAGTTTGGAAAAGGCTTCGACCTGTTCTTTTGTGGTCTTGGCATCGGTAGTCACAATCTGGGCAAGCAGCGAATCCGGCAAGTGAATGCCTTTTTCCGCCAGAATCCCCCTTGCCGTCTGCTGCATCTGTGCCGCATCGACCTGTTTTTGCAGGGCTTCCAACTGTTGTTTATAGCGATCCCGCTCCGTTTCCGCCCGTTGCTGGTCGGTCATCTCTTCCAGCTTTTTAGCTTCGGACTGTCGCTCTTCAAATCCAGAAAAAGCATCCGCAATCATTCTGGAAACCTCCTCAGCGGTCAGGGCTGCCGGCTGTGCCGGTTCGTTCTGCGGCTCTGCTGCGGCAGATTTTGCCGGTTCGGTCACGGTTGTGTCTTGGGTTTCTTCATTCATTCTGTGTTACCTCCATTCAAGTATGGGTCAAACGCTGCGTGCAGCGTTTCCAGTGTGTGCAGGGCTTCGGTCCTAGTCAATTCTCTGCCGTCCTCGCCGAGCAGAATCAGGCAGGGAATGTGATGTACATGGTGCTGCCGTGCCATGGCATTGCCGTCATACACATCATCCGACCGGAAGGTGTACAGTGGAATGCCAGTTTGTGCGGCGTACTGCTCCGCTATCGGCTGCATCTGCTTGCACGGCGGGCAGTAATTTGCATGGAAAAATATGAGCTGCATAACGGCTCCTTTCGTATTTTAGGTATAAAAATAGCACCCTTGCGGATGCAACTTGACGTATGGTGTTTATAATGTTATGGATATAAGTCAGAAATCTGATATTGATTGTAGACCTCTTCTGATACGGTAATCCAATCCGTTTTCGCTTTGCCATCTATCGTGTCTTGCAATTGCAGCCGATATTCCGCTTCATGGTGCCGTGTTTGTGGAATCATGAGGTTCTCTGTTTTCCAATACCATACACTATCATAGGCTTCATTATAGCGTTTATCCACCACAGTGCCAGAGGTAATAGAAGTACACCCAGTAAATGCAACGCAGCAGCATGCAGCCGCTAACAGGGCGGCAATCAGTTTCTTTCTCATATAAACTCCTTTCTGGTTTCTGGCATCAAAAAAGCACCCTTTGCAGAGTGCTTTTTATTTAAAAAAATGTTCCAATTCAATTTCAGATTCAATAAAAACGGCTCCAATATAATAGCTATTTTTTACAAGAATTTCTTTCTTATCTTTGTAATAGCGTTGTGTTTTAGAACCATCAACATCCTCAAGCAGTTTGTCTTTCACTATGTTTGGAATATACTTTTCTAGTGCACGGCACTGACTTTCAAATATCTTTTCATCCGCATTTGTACATATATTGTAATCATATTTCATTTTCCATCACTCCAAACCTAATTTTTTATTTACAGAACTTCTTGTCTTAGTGGCTGTTCTTAAAATATCTGCAATTGCTTCCTCTCTTGTCAATCCTTTTCGTCTCATTTTGCTTTCCAGCAACTCTTCAAAAGTTTTATTCGGGTCGCTTTTGTCAAGTTCTTTTCTGGTTTCTTGGTCTTTCATCATATCTCTCGTGATGGTTCTAAAACTATTTCTTAATTCGAAAGCCTGTCTTGCTTGTTTTTCAATAGAACCGCTTTTATCTATCAAATCTGGAATTTTCTCATCATGTGCTAAATACCATTTTCTTGCATCTAAATTTGATAGACTTTCTTTATTTTTCAGTATATCATATTTTTCTTTTTCAGTCAAGGCATTACAAGCATATTCCCCATATTTTTGTTTAAATTCTTCATTCCGCCGCAGTGTCTCCAAATCGGGTTCCACAATCTCAAAGAAGCACCGACACCATGGGTGCATAGGCGGAAAATTTGTCCCTGGCGTTCGCTCTTTGATAGGGAACGCTTCACTGTCCAATGCCTTGCAAATATCACAGGCATTCCCATCGTGAGTACAAGCGAACCGATATTGTGTAAAGCTAGGGTCATTTGCAAACGGTGTAATAGCTGCTTCACAGGATAAGTAAGTATCTTCGGTATACACTAGCCGCTCCGCTTGCTTTCTGGAAACATTCGTGAACTTCTGCCGCAGATTGCCAGCAAGTGTGTGATAATCTTCGCCCCGAATGATACCGTTGACTACTTCCGTTTGCAATGTACGTGCCAGCTTCTGTCGGTTGTCCCAGATGCGTTCAGAAAAGTTCTTTCCCTCACACCAGCTGTTGCCGACTGCCTTTTTCACCATGTCACTGTCGATCCGGTAAAACTGTTCTCCGAATCCTAGCAGCTCCGCAGAAAAATTTGCGTACCGTGCCGCCTGTTTCAAAAAGAATGCGGTCAGCTGTTCCTGTTCCACTGCACCGATTTCCAGTTGCTGTAGCAAAACAGAGGTCTGCAAGCCCTCTAAACGATTCAGCTTGTAAATACTCTCCCGCACTGGCAGCAAATCCGCATATTCCGGATATTTCTCCGCAAAGGTCTCCATATCCTGCATCAGCAGCTGCGTATCTGCATCATTCAGAGATTGCAGCAATTGGCGATAAGCAAGCACATTGCCTTCCCCATACTGCGTGTAGTAGGCGGCAATCTGCTTTTCCAACGCTGCCGCTTCTCGTTCATAGTACGCTGCCAACTTGGAAAACAGCCGTTTTTCATCCTTTGCAAGTGAGGCGGAGAACTGCTGTTTTCGGTCGTTCCAGTAATCCTGATTATTCTGTGTCATTATCTGTCACCCTGTCTGCACGAAGGGCATCTTCCGGCTTTGTACCGTTTTCCCGGTCGATTTCTGTGATTTCCTGTTCCACGTTATCCACAGCGGAAATGATTTTCAACTGTGTTTTCTGGGATGTAATGCCCTGCATTGCGGCTGCTGTCTGCACCTCTTCGAGCAGATTTCTAGGGGCATTTCTGGTAAACTGATAGTCCAGCTGCATCCAGGCATCCGCCGGCATACCAGAAATGGGATCGCTTGCAATCAGCTTCCAACGCTGATTCATACCGGAAACAAACTTTCGTTCTTTCATCCGGCAGATATTGTCCATGGAAAGCAGCTTGTACGAAAGAGCATTGCCCGTGGCGTTTCCAAATTCCTTATCACTGATATTGGCAACCATCGACAAATTGAAAATCTCCGTTTCCAGCCGTTCCAGCAAATGTTCCTGTGTGGTGTCGGCATTTGGCTTTTCCAAAAACTCCACAATCAATTGTTCTGTGAGTTCGGATTCCATGTTGATAATGCGATTCCGCCTTAACTGTTCTAAGGATGCTTCGTCCAGCTTTGCCCCTAAAATTTTCAGATACGCATCTGCAAAATAGTCCACATCGTTTGCCTTTTCCGAAATTGCCTTGTCATAGGCGAGAATCTGGCTGATCACATGTTCAAAAGCGCCGGTTCGCTCCTCGTTTTCGATGTATTCAATCAGCGGCACACCTTTGAAAAAATGCGGCTTTTCTTCCATAAAATGCAGACCGTTTGCATCAGAAAACGGAATTTCCACGGATTCTGTAAACACACTGCCATGCATGACGTTATCTTTATCGTAATAATACCGTACCCCATATAGCGGCTTTCTGGCAACCGTATCATCATACACCACAAAGGCTTCCAGCGGTGTCAGATAGGTAATACAATGCCGTGGAATTTTATCCCGATACAGAAATTCATAGCCGCATCCATAAATGCTGCAAATTTTGGACAGTTCTGCATTATTGTCGTCCTGGTCGTTGTACTGTTCGATTTGCTCGATTGCAGCAGAAATGGCTTTGTCTTCGCAGACGGTCTTAACCGGTTTGCCGATGAAGTAGCCGTTCAATGTATCTACAATATACTTTGAAAAGTTGCATACAATCCGATTATCCGGCTTGTAATCCTCTTTTTTCGGTGCAAAGAGAATCGGATGACGCCCCTCGTACATCGCCTTGAGAAACCGATACCGAACACAGTCCTGCTTATGACGTTCCAGCCATTCCTGTAATAGCTCCACTGTCAGCGGGGTGTCCGGCGATTCGATATAATAGCCGCTGTTGTACAAATAGGAATTTCCATTTAAAGTTAAAATTTCAAATTCTGTCAATCAAATTCCACCCCCTATATGGTACACAATTGCACTGCCATGCAAAATCGTATTGACAAAATACCGTACATCATCCATTGCATGGTCGTTTGTTTTTAGCGGCGTATCCTTCTGCTGTTTTTCGTCCCAGCGGTACAAAGAAAATTCTCGAATGCAGTCTTTACAGCTTGGAGAAAACAGCAGTTTCCCATTTTGCAAATCTGTGGAAACTCGCCGAATGCCTTCCACCACATTGTTGTTGCCTTTTCGGACATGAAACCCGTTGTGCATCAATTCTGCAATAAAGCTGGCAGCAGATGGGTCCACAATGACGGCTTCTATTTTTCGATTCCCAGCCAATTTTTTGATTGCCGCTGCATATTGGGTGTTGGTCAGCTGCTGTTTGGTATCCCGACCGCTGTAGTACCATTCTGAAGCCCGATAGGCGATATGCCCATCATAGCACCACAAGCCAGCAGAAAACGCATTCAGGGTGCCGTAGTCTACAGAAATATACCATTTCCCCTGTGGATGTTCCAGCCGTCTAACATGCTTTTCCTTGTCAAACTGTGGGTAAATCAGCCCTTCTGCCACGCACCACATTCCCCGAATATACCGGTCATAGAATACACCGCTATACAAGGCTTCTGCATCGGCGATTTGTGCCGGTGATAAAATGGGATTATCGTGCATGGTAAAGTGCAGATGAATGGCTTTCTTCTGTCTGGTGTTGCAAATCCACTCTTTATAAAACCAGTGTTCCGAGGATTCCGGATTGCAGTTGAACCAATAGCGGGCGTCTGGTTCTGACAGTGTTCTGGCAACTGCCTGATCCACAAAAGACTGCGGCATTAGAGCAACTTCATCAAAAAGGACACCACTTAGCGTGATGCCCTGAATGAGTGTATAACTGCTTTCATCTTTCCCGCCAAACACATAAAAGCGGTTGACTTTTTCGCCGTCCCGAATGGTCAGAAGGCTATCGCCACGGCGATAGGTTACATCATAATAATCGGTAATATCCACCATCGAAAGCAGCGGTGTGATGATATTTCGTTCTGTACTGCTGACCGTTTTTCCGCAGATACCGAAATTCTTTCCATCAAAGAAACGCATTGCCCAGTGTACAAAGCCGATAATCATAGAAACGGTCTTGCCTGAACGGACAGAACCATCACAGATGATGGCTTTCTTATCCTGATACATCGGCATGTGTG
>JAUNJC010000192.1 GCA_030523195.1 Oscillospiraceae bacterium | reverse complement strand
TCGGTTCCAATACAGCTGTCAAGGATGTGACAATTCCTGCTTGTGTTGCATACATTGGCGAGAATGCATTCTACTCAAAAACAGTGCTCTATGTGTATGAAAACAGTCAAACATCAGCGCAACTGGTCGGCAGAGAATATAGTGTTGTTTATCTGAAAATGTCGTTTGTCTCTGGAGATGTCAATGCAGATGGATCCTTTGATATCGCAGATGTTGTCATGATGCAGAAATGGATTCTGAATATCGGCAGCCTTGTGGATTGGAAAGCAGGCGATTTGTATGAGGATCAGATGATCAATGTTCTTGATTTGTGTATTATGAAGCAGAAATTATTTGAAAATATTTAATTAATATCAGTAATTCATGGGACGGTATATAGAATGAATTTGCTTTTTGGGTATGGCTATGGTATAATAAAAGAAAACAATTAGTACAGCGAGGAGGCAAAGAAATAGGCATTTATCTGAATCCAGACAACACAGATTTTTAAGAAGCATTGAACTCTAAAATTTACATTGATAAAACGGAACTCATTGATTATATCAATAGCATGTTACGGACAGCACAGAAATATATTTGTGTGAGTCGTCCCAGACGTTTTGGAAAATCTATGGCAGCGAATATGCTGACTGCTTATTATAGCCGAGGATGCAATTCTAAAAAGATGTTTCAAAATCTGAAGATTTCGCAATCTACGAACTTTGAAACATATTTGAATCAATATAATGTGATTCATCTAAACATGCGAGATTTTTTAAGTGAATCTGATTCTATGCGGGATATGATTTCAGAGATTCAAAAGATCATTTTGTTTGACTTAAAGAAAGAATTTTCAGAAGTAGAATATTATGATTCTACCAAGCTCCAGCGTTCTCTGAAAGATGTTTTTTTACACTTCATATTCCCTTTATTTTTATCATTGATGAATGGGATTGTATTTTTCGTGAATATAAAAATGACTTGGAATCGCAGAAACTTTATTTGGACTTCCTACGAAACTTATTAAAAGACCAAAGCTATGTTGCTCTTGTCTATATGACTGGTATTTTGCCGATTAAAAAATATGGAGAACACTCTGCGATCAACGTATTTTATGAGTATTCCATGACAAATGCCTCTCCGATTGAAGAATTTACTGGCTTTACGGAAAAAGAAGTACAGGGTTTATGTGAACAATATCAGATGTCCTTTGAACAAGTAAAGCAGTGGTATGATGGGTATTGTGTGGATGGTATTTCGATTTACAATCCGAAATCGGTAGTGAAAGCCATGCTGCGTGGCAAATTCAGCAACTATTGGACAAAAACAGAAACCTATGAAGCTCTGAAAGAATATATCGAACTGAATCAGGATGAACTTCGTGATAAAATTATACAAATGATTGCAGGAGAATGCGTCAGGATCAATCCAAACAAATTTCAAAATGATATGACCACATTTCACAGTGCGGATGATGTGTTGACATTATTAGTACATTTAGGATATTTAATGTATGATGAGCAGGAACAAACGGTATGGATTCCCAATCGTGAAGTACAACAGGAGTTTATCAATTCCATTGAAGATGGTGGATGGGAATCCGTTATGCAGGCAATTGGGCAATCAAATCAGTTACTGCAAGCAACCATTGCTGGACAAGAGAAACAGTTGCAGACCTGATTGAGCAGGCACATCAAGCAAATACATCAATTTTAAAATACAATGATGAAAATTCTCTATCTTGTGTAATTTCTCTTGCATACTATTCCGCACAGAAAAATTACACCTTACATCGGGAAATACCTGCTGGGAAAGGATTTGCAGATATTGTTTTTGAACCAAAACGAAGCTGTAATCTTCCTGCTCTAATCGTAGAATTGAAATGGGGGCACGCTGTGGAGGAAGCAATAGAACAAATTAAGCAAAAAAATTATATAGACTGCTTGAAAAATTACAGGGGAGAAGTTCTATTAGTTGGTGTAAACTACGATAAAGACAAACACCACACTTGCAAAATCAAAAAAATTAAAAATAATGATATTTTTAAATATACAAATGAGAAAGCAAGTCAATTCTATAAATTTTTATTTAAATACACAAAATATTAATGTTTTGAATAAATAGAGTGAATAGTATGTTTTTGCATTGCATAATAGTTTTGTTTTTCAATTAAAATAGGGGAGAATATCATGATGAACAAAAAAATAATTGCCTTTACTGCTGCTGTATCTTTATTACCAGCATCCTTCAGCAAGTCTGTCTCGGCTTCTGTAAACTATACTATATCGGATTTACGTCATCTGCGTAATGCACTTCTGCGGGTTTCCGATATTACAGCTGCCGATGATATCAATGGGGATGGCGTTGTCAATGTTGTTGATTTGTGTCTATTAAAAAGGGCTTTGCTGACTACAGGAGAATTTGTTGAAAAAAATTATGCCGCAACAGAGGAAACTGTGAAGCTGGTAGGCAGAACGATGTATAGCAATGATACAACTTGGCTTGTTCAGAGTGGTTC
>JAUNJC010000191.1 GCA_030523195.1 Oscillospiraceae bacterium | reverse complement strand
GATATTAAAAACAACCTATTCTTCCTCCTTACCACGCAGCATCCAAACCAGCGGACTTCTTTGCATAATAAGTCAGAATCGCTACCGCATCTTCTACGGTAATCTGCCCGTCCCCGTCTACATCGGCTGCCAGGAAAGCAGACTCCTCCGTAGCTGTCGCCTGTGTCAGTTGTGCTTCCAGTCCGGCAGACTGCTGAGCGTAGTAGGTTAACACCCAAACAGCATCTTCTACAGAAACCGTTCCGTCATCATCTGGATCGCCATAGGAAATCAACGGCAAATTCATCATATCCACTGCAGATGCATTAACAGAAGAATTATCTAAAACCTCTAATATTGGTTCTGCCTTTGCACCCTCATAATTTTTCTCCAGTGCTTTAGTGGCAGCAAGGATACCATCTGCATTTTGAAATGCACTTGCTCTTGCAGAATAATTCCCAGTACTCTCATTCCATGTCAGTATTACATCCTCGTAACCCAACTGCTTAAATGCAGCAAGAAGCTGTTCCTGTTCTGTTTTTGGCACATTCCAAATTGTCATTACATTACTATAAAAACCTTGTACAACCTGTGCACAATAAGGATAATACTCTGCTGATTCTATTACATCTGCCTCTCGCAAGGTCTGGCACATTTTTCGTACAATGCCTTCCTTGCTTTCTGCATTTTCCAGATCTTCGATTAGATTTGTCTTTTTCTCTAAAACATCCCACAACCTGATCTGTACCACATCATCATAAAGCGTATTTTCATACGACTCATCAAAAGAAGCAAAAAAATCTGCATACTGGGTTTCCAGTTCTCTATAGGATTCCAATTTCTCCTTTGGCACCGTCAAAAACAAAACATTGCAATGATAGTTGTTCATTGTCATAAAATTTGAATGATGATCTGTTCGCCAATAAATGGGATAATATGCATCCGCATCCTCAACTTGCTCATAACCGTCTGGTATCTCCATGTCAAAAGTAATCTGATACAACGCCTCTGCTGGCATTGCGGTGAATAAGCTGCCTGCAAGAACTGCACAAACAATGACAGCTGTCCATTTCTTCTTTTTCATAAAAATTCCTCCTTTTCTTATGAAACTGTACTGCCTATCTTTTCATTGTTATAATAGAATACAAGTAATGTAGAAGTAACCCTTGTGCCAAATCGATGTTCTCCTACACTTCCATCAGCATAAAATGTTCTTGTTGTTTGAATACCAATTACAGTATGATATGTCTTCCCATTAAAAGTTTGTGTTGTATATACTGGACCGCCACTATCACCACTGCTTGCAAAAGCAGTATATTGAATCCGATGATTCTTCTTGTCAATACTACCATTCATATCTACAATCTGACCATCAGCTTTATATCTTTTTGTACAATTCGCACCCGGATCACTGGCAGTTGATTGTGGAAAACCACTTACTGTAACTGTTGCCCCACTTGTCATAAAGGAATCCATTGGTACACCGAGGGAAAACATTCCGTATTCCGATAAGTCTTCTTCTACATAGAGAAGAGCATAGTCATACATCTCATTTCCATATGCTGTGTATTTTACTGGAATATGTGCTTCTTTTGGATAAACCGTTTTGAGAATCGTTGTACAATTCTCATTGTAAATATCTACTCTCATATTAGAAACAAAAGTATCAGAAGTTTGGTTATAAACACAGTGTGCTGCTGTTGCAATAAGGTGATTATCAATAATAAATCCTGTACCACCTACACTTGCTAGCTGTACCACAGATACTTCAGTATCTGGGACACGATCATCAATCAGACCTGCTCGTGTCATTCCACTATTTCCATCATAAATAGGAAGATCTACAATTAAACCATATCTTGTTACTTTTTCTGTTTGATAATTATATATGCAGTACCCTTGACTTTCATAAAATGCATTTGCTGTTATATAACTTGCTATTCCATAAAAAGCCATCATACAAGCTGCAACAACAGATACCAATTTTTTTATTATACATTTAAAATATGCCATATTCCTTTCTCCTCTCCTTACTGCAAATAAGGAAGTACATTAATATTTCCCACTGTATATGCGGTCAAAATGTCGGAATCTACAATATCAATCGTATAACTGCAATTAACATCTGCTGTCTCATAATTTAAAAGATCACATCTTCCCTTTAAGTACTTATTTATACAAATACAGTCCATCAAATTTACACTTCCATCATTATTAATATCCCCATACAAAATCCCATCTGCCGAAACCGGCATTATTCCTGCCATTGCTACAATAAATGCTGCAATGAAAACTGTTGTCACAAGTCTTTTTAATTTCCTCATTTTCATTTCTCCATTTCATTTTCTAAAAAATACGATTTTTACTATCTCTTTTTCTTTCTCACCTTCTTTTTATCACAATGCTTTGTGTTCTTATGGTATTATTATAGCACCATTTTTTTCCTGTGTCAATTGTAATAGTGCCTAATTTTCAACTATTATTTTTATAGAAAATATACAATAAATATCCCGCACGTCT
>JAUNJC010000044.1 GCA_030523195.1 Oscillospiraceae bacterium | reverse complement strand
CACACATGCCGATGTATCAGGATAAGAAAGCCATCATCTGTGATGGTTCTGTCCGCTCCGGCAAAACGGTTTCCATGATTATCGGCTTTGTACACTGGGCAATGCGGTTTTTTAATGGAAAGAATTTTGGCATCTGCGGAAAAACCGTCAGCAGTACCGAGCGAAACATCATCACGCCGCTGCTTTCGATGGTGGATATTACTGATTATTATGACGTGACCTATCGCCGTGGTGACAGCCTTCTGACCATTCGGGACGGCGAAAAAGTCAACCGCTTTTATGTATTCGGCGGCAAAGATGAAAGCAGCTATACACTGATTCAGGGCATCACATTGAGTGGTGTCCTTTTTGATGAAGTAGCGTTAATGCCGAGGTCATTTGTAGACCAGGCGGTTGCCAGAACACTGTCAGAACCAGATGCACGCTATTGGTTCAACTGCAATCCGGAATCCTCGGAACACTGGTTTTACAAGGAATGGATTTGCAATACCAGACAGAAGAAAGCCATTCACCTGCACTTTACCATGCACGACAATCCCATTTTATCACCGGCACAAATCGCCGATGCAGAAGCCTTGTATAGCGGTGTATTCTATGACCGGTATATTCGTGGAATGTGGTGCGTGGCGGAAGGGCTTGTGTACCCACACTTTGATCAAGAAAAGCATATCGTACACAACTACAAGCCATCCGGCAACGCCATCTACTATATTTCCATTGACTATGGAACGGTCAACCCATGTTCTATGGGACTGTGGGCATTGGAAGACAATTTTGCAGTTCGTATCAAAGAGGCATACTACAATGCACGGGAAACCGGTCAGCGGCATACCGATGAAAAACATTATCAAATGCTTGAAAAGTTAGCAGACGGCTATCCCATCCAGCAAGTTTTAGTTGACCCATCCGCAGCCTCTTTCATTGAATGCATTCGCAGTCATTGCAAGTTCAATGTGCGTTCTGCGAATAATGCCGTATTAGATGGCGTGCGGCTGACTGGTTCTCTTCTGGAACAGGGACGGCTATTGTTTGCCGATACCTGCAAAGACAGCATTCGGGAATTTGGGCTGTATCGTTGGGATGAGAGCAAAACAGAAGATACCGTTATCAAAGAAAACGATCATGCGATGGATGACATCCGCTATTTTTGCTATACCGTTTTGAAGTTTCAACAATGGAAGAACGAAACAGGGAGGTGATTTTTTATCATTACCAAAAGTGACATTGAAACCGCCATTGGCAGAAAAACAGCCGTATCCGACCTCATGCAGATGGCTATGCAGCAATGGAATGCATTGTATTCTGATATAGCGGAACAAAAAGAGCAGCGAGAGGGGCTGCACCTTGCCAATAATATTTGTACGGAATTTTCCAGACTGATTTTTGCAGAATCCGAGCTGAAAATTGACGGCGATGGAGAAACGGCAAATTTCCTACAGAATCTACTTGACCACTTTTCCCCTATCCTGCAAACCAATTTTGGCATTGGGCTGGCATTGGGCGGCATGGTAATGAAACCCTATTTCGCAGACGGCAGCATTTGCATGGGGATGATACCAGCTGACAGAATATTCCCCCTCACCTTTTCGGAATATGGAACGTTAAGGGATACCGTTTTCATCGAACCATATGTGCAGGGCGATGTATATTACACACGGCTGGAATATCACACATTTCAGCCGGAACGGCACATGGTTCGTATTGCACACTATACATTCCGAAGCCACAATGCGGATACGCTTGGTGTGCCGTGTGAACTGTCTGAAACACCATGGAGCGGCCTAGAGCCATTCACAGATGTAGATACAGATGCGCCCCTGTTCGGCTATTTCAAAGTGCCAAAGGCAAATACCGTTGACCGTTCCTCTCCCATGGGTGTTTCTGTCTTTGCAGCGACGATTCCACAAATTTTGCAAGCGGATAAACTCTGGGACAGCATTCTATGGGAATACAAATCAAAGGAAACGGCAATTTTCGCCACACGGGATATGTTCAATCGGTTTGACAAAATGTCAGAACATGATAAGCGGCTCTACAAAATTCTGATGCACGGAGAAGATGGAAAAATTGTACCATTTTCACCGGATATTCGTGATGCTTCCCTGTTCAATGGATTCAATCATATTTTACAGCGGATTGAATTTGCCTGCCATTTTGCCTATGGCACGCTGTCTGAACCAGTGGAGACGGAAAAGACTGCAACAGAAATCAAAATGGCAAAGCAACGCAGCTATGTATTTGTATCGGCACTGCAAACGCAAGTGGAAGAAGCCATCCGGCAGGCATTACAGGCGGCGGCAATTCTGGCAGTCCATCATAAGTTCATCCCATCCAGTGGATTTACATTGTCCTGCAACTGGGGGGACAGTGTTTTAGAGGACACAGACGCACGGTTTCAACGACATTTGCAGCTGACACAAGCCGGATACTTAAAGCCGGAAATCCTGATTGCGGAAGAATATGGATGCGATACGGAAAAAGCATTGGAAATGATACCGCAGCAGCCATCCACAGCCGATTTCAGCTTGTTTGGCGGTGACCGCTGATGTTATCCCCTCTCTACTATGAAAGCTGTACAGATGCTGTTTTACTGCATTACGCACGCTTAGAAGATGCCATTCTGTCTGCAATGGTGCGGCGAATCCTGAAAATGGGGTTCGTTTCTGACAGCACCAAACATCAGGCGGAAATGCTGCAGGAAGCCGGACTGCTGTATGATGATATTCTGCAAATCATTGCCAGACAGACCAACCAGACGGTGAAACAAGTACAAGCATTGTTTGAAGAGGCTGGTGTTCGCACCGTGGAAGTTGACAACGAAGTTTACAAGGCAGCCGGAAAAATTCCAGTGGACATTCGGCAGTCGGACAGCATGCGGCAGACGTTAGAAGCCGGATTCCGGAAGACGCTTGGTGTCATGGACAACTTAACCAGCACAACGGCTCTGACCACACAGAAAGCGTTTTACAGGGCTTGCAACGATGCCTACATGCAAATTACCAGCGGTGCATTCTCCTATCAAGAAGCCATCCGGAATGTGCTGAAACAGGCAGCACAGGGTGGCTTAACGGTCGAATATCCATCTGGGCACACGGATAAATTGGATGTTGCCATTCGCCGTGCGGCTCTCACGGGTGTGGGACAGACAGCGGCGGAAATCGGCAAAATGAATGCCGAGGCGAACGGCTGTTATCTGATGGAAATCAGTGCCCATTCTGGTGCCAGACCCACCCATGCGGTATGGCAGGGTCAACTTGTCACGATGACGGGACAGGATGCCGGAAAAGTGATTGACAGCATGAAAGTGTTTACCCTGTCAGAAATCGGCTACGGCAGCGGTGCAGGTTTTCGCGGATGGAACTGCCGGCACGACTGGTATCCCTACTTCCCCGGATTGAGCACGCCAAACTACAGCAAAAAGGAGTTAGAAAAACTCAATGAAAAGAACATTGAGTGGAATGGAAAGAAATACACGGAATACGAGATTTCGCAGATGCAGCGAGCACAGGAACGGAAAATTCGGGAGCTGAAACGGCAAACCGTGAAAATGCAGGATGCGGTTGATTTCACGGAGAATCCGGAACTGAAAGCAGCGGCAACGGCAGATTATCAGGCAATGGCGGCAAAGCTGAAAGCGGCGGAAAAGGATTTGCATACGTTCTGTAAAGCCACCGGACAAGACCGAGATCGGTTCCGTGAACAGGTGCTTGGATTCGGGCGGTCTGAGGCTCAGAGGGCAGTGCAGGCAGCGAAAAAATTTGACAAATATAAAGAAATTCGCTATAATAAAGATGGAACAATTATCGTTACTGATGACTGGAAATCAAAAGGAAAAGTTTCCGTTCCTCAAAAATACAAGCCAAATGCTGTTATAGAAACATCTACAGTTTCTAAAAATGGAAATGTTCAAATTGATCGTACTATTTATGACGAAAATGGGAAAATGAAAACGCAAATTCATAGCGGAAATCATGGAAAGCCAAAACTTCATCCATACGGTAATAATGGGGAGCATCATCATTATTATACATGGGAAGAAAATGAAAAACATCCTATACGAACAACTGATAATTTAACTGATAACGAAAGAAAGGAGCATAGTGATATTTTATGACTGCAAAAGAAATAAAAGATACAATTTTGTCTTTTACAAATGATGTTCTTTTAAATTATCCTGGACATGATACGATTTTTATAAATCCATGGAGTGACACAAAATTTGAATTTTCATATGATGACATCAACAAGACTTATAGCAGCATAGATGAATTGATGAATGACAAAATATTTGATGGAAAGTCATTATCTGAAATTGCTCCATTGCTTACGTTAATTTAGTGAGGAATCAAAATGAAAATTGAATGCACGCCAAAAGAAGCAGCCGACCTCATAGAAGAACTACGAAGTCGGCTGAAAGAGTTTGATATGACGTTAAAGCTGGATAGTGACGACTTAGAATTCATTCAGAACGAAACTACGCCCACAAAAGACCTCGTGGACGAATTGATGACGCGGGAAGGTGTTGAAACAACGATTGCAGAACCGTATGAAGACGTGGTGGTTGCTGCAAACGGTCCTGCAATGATTTTGAAAGTGATAGACTGAGCACTCTAAAAAAGGGTGCTTTTTCTTATGCTAAAATACCGCTTTTAAGCAATTTAAAGACGATTGAAAAGGAGAATTTTTATGACAAAGGGACAGAAAGCACATGTAGAAGCTGTATTGATTCAGAGAATTGACGATCTTGCAAAAGACCGTTCCAATGAATCAGATAAAGCAATTGCAGCCATTACAAGAGAACTCATTAACGTTCATTTTGCGATGTGTGAGGAATCGGAACGAGAAATCAAGCCATTTACTCCAATCTATGATGGACTAACACCAGAGGAAACAGCAGCTATGCTTGCAGATGTAGCGACAGCAAAGGAAGGGAAAGGTTTTACGCCTGTTTTTGTTGGCAAAAGCGGTGTAACCTATATTGGCGGTGTAAAGTTGGAGGCAGTGAAAACAATAGTAGGTTTTTCTGAAAGAGGCGTTCACGAAGTTCGTATCACATTCGATACAGACAAGGCAACAAGTCATTACCGCCCAAAGATAGAAGAAGGATGGATTGTATGAAAAAGAAACTGATTGCCGCCCTGCTGGCAGCTACATGCTGCTGTGTTGCATTTACTGGGTGTACTTCTATTACCTCTGGCACTGTGGTGAATAAACGCTATAATGAAGCCTATGATAGTGTATGGTATTGGAAAACAGAGAACCTCATGATTCCACAAATACAACACCATGAAGCTGAATATCGGCTGCAATTGCAAGACACAATAGACTGCAAAGTGAAAACAGACTGGATTACCGTATCAGAAGAGGTCTACAATCAATATCAGATTTCCGATTTGTATCCATAACATTATAAACACCATACGTCAAGTTGCATCTGAGAGGGTGCTATTTTTATACCCAAAATACGAAAGGAGTAAAAACGATGGCAGAGGAAATCAAACAGGAAACCGCCGAACCGACACCCAAAACCTACACGGAGGCAGAATACAATGCATTGCAGCAGAAACTTGATGCAGTGCAGAAAAACCTTGACACTGCCAATACCACCATCCAGTCTTACAAGGATATGGACATTGATGGGATTCAGAAAAGTGTAGAGGATTACAAGCAAAAATTGGAGCAGTCCGAAAAAGACCGCAAGGCATTCGAGTACCAGACAAAGCTTGGACAGTACGTCAAAACACTCGGCTTGCGGGATGAAATCTATGAGCAGCATGTTGCACGGCTGTTGTCAGAAAAAGGCTTGCAATTTGACGGTGACAAACTGGTGGGGGCGGACGATGTGTTGAAGCCATTCCGAGAATCCCATGCAGATGCATTCCAGCCAGCAGAACCAATCAAACCATTTATGGGACGAACACCGGGCATTTCCCCGGCTTCTAACACAGAACAAATGAAACAGCTCCGCAGCATTTATGGGCTGAAATAAAGAAAGGATGATATTTTATGCCAAATCTTTTTGAATTAGCAAGCAGACATACCACCATGCTGGATGAATTGTATCGGCAGGAGGCAAAGACAAATGTACTGGAATCCGGCAGCCAGTGGACAAGACCGGGCACGAACGCAAATGAAATTCTGATTCCAAAGTATGACATGGACGGACTGGGCGAATACAGCCGTACAGAGGGCTATGCAGAAGGCTCTTCCAATCTCACATGGGAATCTGTAAAATTTAACTACGACCGTGGCAGAACGTTCTCTGTCGATGCGATGGACAATGAGGAAACCATTGACATGGCGTTTGGTTTACTGGCAAATCAATTTATGAAGCATAAAGTTGTGCCGGAAATGGATGCTATGCGGTTTGCAGCCTATGCTGGTGCAACGGGTATCTTGCGTAAGCAGGAAACGTTTTCCGTTGTGGAAGATGTGACAGAATCCATTATGAACGCCAATTCCGAAATGGATGAGGCGGAAGTCAATGCAGAAAGCCGTTATCTGTTCCTGACACCGACCCTGCACAACATGATTAAGGCACTCGACACTTACAAGAGCCGCAGTATGATGGAAGGTTTTGCAGGCATTATTGATGTGCCGCAGAAACGATTCTATACGGCAATCGACCTGCTGGACGGCAGAACATCCGGCGAGGAAATCGGCGGCTACAAAAAGGCAGCAGCAGGCAAGAATATCAATTACATGATTATTCACAAGCCAGCAATCATACAAGTGACAAAGCACATTGTTTCCAAGGTGATCGCCCCCACAGAGAATCAGGAAATGGACGCATGGAAGTTCTTCTATCGTGCATACGGCTTGACAGATACACTGGAAAACGGCAGAAAGGGCATTTACTGCTCTTATGCAGCATCGTAAGAAAGGAGCATTTTCATGAAGACAATCGGCATGAAACCACCGAAAAAGCAGAAACAAAATCCAGAAAAGCCGCCGGAACAGGAGAAAAAGCAGGAGGATACAGAATGATGTACACAGACTTTCCCTATTATCAGGACGGCTACTGCGGTACGGCAATCACAGATGCCGTGACCTTCCGCACAGCTGCCGCCCGTGCATCAGAGTACATGGACAGCGTAACATTTGGGCGAATCCGTCCGGACATGCTGCACAGTTCCCTTGCACCAGCAATTCAGAACTGCTGCTGTGCGTTGGCAGAAGCAATGGTAACCTATCAGCTCAATGGTACAGAAACCGCAGAATCCAGTACAAAGAAATCCGAAACACAGCATAATTACAGCGTCACCTATGCCACACCAGTGGAAACGCTGGGTGCTTTGCTGGGCAGCAACGCCACCATTCAGGATTATCTGTATCAAACTGCAATGCGGTATCTGGGACGCACCGGACTGCTTTACAGGGGGTGTGACTGATGTTTACAAACTGTGAAGGCTGTACTATCTATGAAAAATGCGTAGGGGCAGATGGATTCCCCGCCTATATGGTACATCCCATCCGAAATGTGTATTGGGAACAGTGCATCGGACAACGTGCCAACAAGAATGCGAATAAGAGTAATATGGCACAGGAACATGCCATTTATCTAGCGATTCCGGCAGCTTCTTTGACGGATTATATGCCGAAATACGATGATTTGCTTGTGAGAGGCTTGCAGCCTGTTGCACATCCGCCGGATGCAGAAAAAAGCTATACCATCACTGCGGTAACGGATTGCTTGTATGGATCACCGGCGGTACAGCATATTGAAGTGACTGCAATATGACGGAAATTCAGACACCACGAGGTGCGATTGTTACAGTGCAGACTGGTAACGGGAAAACAACGGCAAAGCTGGTGTGGAATCCAAACTTTTCAAGTAAATACACGGCAAAATTTGACCGTGTGCAGAAATTCATTGACAGCGAATGTCTGCGGCACTGCGATAAGTTAGTACCGATGAAAACAGGAATGCTAAAAAAATCCGGTATTCTGGGCACTGTCATTGGCAGCGGAAAAATCCGCTACATTGCCCCCTATGCCGGACATCAGTATTACAAAGGACGTGCCAACGGACAGCGTGGACGGCTTTGGTTTGAGCGAATGAAACAAACACATCGGGCAGAGATTCTGCGTGGTGCTGCACAAAAATTGAAAGGATGATGGCATTTGATTGAAACGGTTCGGGCGTGGTTCCGTTCCTGCCCGCTATTGCGAAAAGACACCATTTTCGGTGTAGATAAGCTGGGTGCTGACCCAGTAGGATATGAAATTGCACCACTGGCGTGTCAGCCGATTCTTCAAAAGTATGTGGATGGCACAACAGTCCGGCAATTTCAATTTGCATTCGCCAGCCGTGAGGTATATGACGAACAGCAGAACATGCAGAATACGGCATTTTATGAACAGCTGCAGGCATGGTTAGAGGAACAGTCAGATAAAGGCAATTTTCCCGTATTGGGGGAAAGAAAAAAAGCACGGGAACTGCAAATCTTATCCAGCGGATATGTATACGATACGGGAGACAGCACAGCCATTTATCAGATGGAATTATCACTGATATACATTCAAAGAAAACAATATCATTAAAATATGGAGGGAATATCATATGGGCGTTGGAATTGATCAGTTAGATGTCAAAAAGCGGTCGGAAAAGCTTTCCTTTTTGGAAGTGCAGACAAGCAGCGGCGAATCGGAATATTATCGAATGGAAGCGTTTACAAATCTGACATTTTCTCAAAATACGGAGGAAAGCAGTGTACAGTTTGTAGACGAAGATACCAAGCGAACCAGAGTGGTAGGACATTCGGAATCGGTAGACTACGAGTTCTTACACTATATCGGACAGCCAGCACTGGAAGAAATTGTGAAAATCACAGAGGGGGAAATGATTGGAAAAAAAGCGGTCAGAAACATCATTACCGTTGACATGACGACTGCAAACCTTTCAAGCGGCAGCAACTACACCGCCAAAGCAACCATTCGTCCCTATTCCGTTGTCCCAAATTCAAACGGCGGGTCGACAGAATACATGAGTTACAGTGGTACATTCAAGGCGAATGGGACAAAGAAAAATATTACGGTCAGCTGCGGAAAGGATAACGAATGGGAAAAAGTTACCATTCAGGCAGGCACTTCTTCTGCCAATCTGCTTTCAGAAATTCATACAGATTCGGAGGAATAACAGATGACGGATTTTTATACATGGAATATCCACGGCATTTCCATTCCATTTGATATGGAAGATGCAGAGACGGCACAGAAGTATCAGGATGCAGCTCCTATTATAGAGCAGTTCGGAAACAGCGATACGCTTTCCAATGAAGTGGAACGGATTCTGGCAGATTGTGCCGTCGTCCGTTCTTTTTTTGCAGCCATTTTTGACACAGAAACAGCGGATGCTATTTTCAAGGATATACCGGATAACCGCCGCAAGTATCTGGATGTATTTGACAGTTTTGTGACGTTTGTCTATCGGCAGAGCATAAATGCGGCACAGCGGATGCTTCGGATACAACAGCAGTATGTACCCGGTATGCGGAATGGGGATACAGATGAATCTGTTGTATGAGAATCTGCCGGAATGTGTGGATGTGGATGGTATAAGCTACCCTATTCACACCAATTTCAAGGACTGGATTGCCTTCTTTGATATGATGGCAGATGAGAATTACCGACCAAAAGAAAAGCTGATTACAAGTCTGCGGTGGTTTCAGGGAGAACCGCCGCCCGACCTATTAGGGGCGTGGAATGCGTTGCTGCAATTTGCCAGCTGCGAAGATACCCCAAATGGCGAAGAGCCAGAAGGAACAGACCGCAGAAAAGAAATCAACTGTTTTTCCTGGTCGTATGACAGTGCTTATGTGCTGGGGGCATTTCTGCAATGTTATCATATGGATTTGCGTGTCATTCCCTATCTGCATTGGTATCACTTCATGGCATTGTTTGAAGCCTTGCCGGATGATTTGCCGCTGAAAAAGCGAATTGGCTACCGCAGTATCAATCTGACAGAAATAAAAGACAACGCAAAAAGGGCAGAAATTCAAAAAATCAAGCAGCGGATTGCCATTCCACACGCACCCATGTCCGCTGGACAAGTTGGTGCGTTTTTCTAATGAGGGGGGGAACAGAATGCCACAAGCAGATGGCAGCTTATTATTTGATTCCAAACTCGACCTTGCCGGATTTCAGGTCGGGGTAGATCTGGCTTCTGATGCCATTCAGGGCATTGGTGCAAAGCTGAAAGATTTGGCAATTTCCGTAATGACCACCGGCATGACATTTGAATCTTCCATGTCAGAAGTGCAGGCGTTATCCGGTGCAACAGGTGCAGAACTGGAAGCCCTGACAGAAACAGCAAAGGAATACGGTGCCAGCACAAAATACACCGCAGCAGAATCTGCACAGGCATTTAAGTATATGGCACTTTCCGGATGGGATGCCCAGCAAATGACATCGGCATTACCGGGCGTTCTGGATTTGGCTGCCTCTTCCGGCATGGAACTGGCAGAAGCCAGCGACATTGTAACGGACTATCTCTCTGCATTTGGCATGGAAGCCAGCGAAGCAACCTATCTTGCTGACCTGTTATCTTATGCACAGGCGAACAGCAATACGACAGTGGAACAGCTTTCCGGTGCATACAAAAATTGTGCAGCAAACATGCATTCTGCCGGACAGACAGTAGAGACCACAACGGCACTGCTTGCCATGATGGCAAATCAGGGCTTTAAGAGCGAAGAAGCCGGTACTGCCCTATCCGCTACCATGCGGGACTTGTCCGATAAGATGTACCTCGTGGATGATACCTTGATAAATGGCAATGAAGCCCTAAAGGGACAGGAAGGCTATATTGAAAATCTGTCGGATTTGTATGGGCAATATGTCGTGGACATTGGCAACACTGCGGTTGCGGTTTCCGATGCAAACGGAAATTATCGGCAGCTGACAGATATATTAGAGGACTTTGAACAGGCAACCAATGGTATGACAGAAGCGGAACGGACAGCCGCATTGCAAAATACGTTGACGGTTTATAGTATCAAGGGTGTCAATATGATGCTGAACGCAGGTGCACAAAGTGCACAGGACTTTGCAGCAGAACTGGAACATTCAGCAGGGACGGCAGCGAATGCAGCTGCTGCGATGCAGGATAATATTAAGGGCGACCTTGCCAGCCTGTCCTCTGCCTTTGAGGGATTGCAGTTGAATGTGTTCGAGGAGATGAAAGAGCCGATTCGGGATGTGCTGCAAACGCTGACAAAGACTTTGCAGGACAGCAAAACACAAAAAGCAGCTTCTGATTTGGGTAAAGTACTGGCAGATATGGCAAAGACGCTTGCGAACAAACTGCCGGATGCCATAGATGCAGTTTCTAAGGTGGTCAAATTCTTGTGGGATAATAAGGGATTGATTGCTGGGATTGGTGCTGCCGTTGCTGCCGGAAAAGCAATTTCTTCCGTTACAACAGGTGTAAAGCTATTTGCCACAGACATTTCCAGTGTAGCAAAGGCTGTAAAAAGCTTGGGCGATACGAAAAAAACGCTTAGCGGATTGGACAGCGTGCTAAAAGGCATTGGTGGACTTGGCACATTTAATGCCGTCATCGGTGGATTAGCAACAATCAAAAAAGTCCATGAAGAAACGACACGCAAAATGTATGATGATATTTATGAAGTGTCTGACGCTGTAAAAAAGGCAACGGAAAATGCAACCTCAAATATAGAGACATTTCATGAAAGTATGCAGCAGAATCACACAAAATTGCTGGATGCGGATACAGAATTGGAAAATATACAGGCTTTGAAGCAGCGGTTAGAAGAATTGGTCGACGATAATGGTTCTATCAAAGATGGATATGCGGAAGAAGTAACTGGAATTTTAGACCAAATTAACGCCTATGCTGGAACGTCCTATGAAGTACTGGATGGCGTAATTACTAAAAATGGTGATGTCATCACAAACTTTCAGGAAGCTTCTGCCGAATTGGATACATTGATTGAAAAGCAGCACGCACAAGCTGTTTTAGGTGCTTTTAAAGAGGATTATACACAGGCGATTCAAGAGCGAACAGAAAAAACAGAGGCACTGGCAGAAGCAAGAAGAGACTATAATGATGCCGTTCTGGATTACAACATGAAAAAGGCAGAAAATGATCAGGCAAATGCCATGCACATGAACGCCCCCTGGAATGAGGTAGAAATGAAGGAAGCGGCAGAAAATGTAGAAGAACATGCAGAATCCATCCGCACGCTGACACAGGATTTAAAAAACTGCACCACGACTATTTCCAACTATGAAAAAGCCTTAAAAGCAATTCAAAACGGAGATTATACGGGATTAGAAGCACTGCGGCAGATGGCAGAAACGCCGATTCAGACTGTGGAAACTGCTTCCAGCTTAGATGAATTGAAAACGCAGTATCAGGATTATCTGAGCATATATGAGGAAATGCAGCGAATGCAGGCGGATGGAATTGACATTGATGAAAGCACAATGCTTGCAGCAAAGGAAAAGGTAACTGCTTCCCTGATTGAACTGGGAAAAGCCACTGGATTAGAGGGTGGACAAGTCACCGGTGAACAATTCATGCAGGCGTTGCGAGATTCCGCACTCTCTCAGAAAGAAAAAATAGAGGCAATTCAGGCTTTTCTTGGGGACAATCTGGATATGACAGAAATTGCACAATTGCTTGGTATCAGCACAAGTGAAACACTGTGCATAGAGATGGCAGATGGAATAGAACGGAATCTGTGGTCGCCTGTTGCCGCTATGCACAATCTTATGAGTGAAATGGAAAATACAAGCGACCCATTTGAACTGGGGCGGTCACTGGGTGCAGATTTAATGTCCGGTCTGGAGTGGGGTATCAATGGACATCTATGGTCACCAGTTGTTGCCATGAGCAATGCCATAAATGCTGTAAATAAATCTGGAAGAAGGGCTGCAGATTCTAATTCCCCATCGAAAAAGACCATTGCACTGGGCGAGGACATCGACAGAGGGTTGGAAATCGGGATTGCAAATCGTATTCCAAATATATCCGCTGTAGCAGATACCGCCGTTACCGCCGTTTCTTCTGCATTGAGCATCATGCATGCACAGGGAGCGTCATCCGTTGCCCCATACAATCCAGTTTTCCAACAGGCATACAGTGCACCGCCACAAACAAGTACATCGACTGTTGCACCTGCCAGCAGCACACCGCAAGCCGGCGGTGACATCATTATCCCTGTCAGCATTGGCGGAGAAGCCATTGACACGATTGTCATTGATGCCATCACCCGTGCCAATGCATCTTCTGGGGGGTGGAGTGTGTGATTTCGATTTATCACAAAAAAGAAGACTGCATTGAAGAAGCCAACCCCTGCTATATTCGATTTGTCACGGGTGGTTCTGCCAGTGATTTCGGGGACTGGAAAACACCTTCCCATCTGCTTTCGGCAGACATCGAACGGGCTGGAACAGACCTTGCACTCAAAAGAGGGGCAGATGATATTCTTGTTTTCACCGATCACGCACAAATCAAATTAGATGCTAACGGACGTGCAGCAAATCGGGATGGAAACGGCATTTTAGTGGACTGTACCGAAGTTTTCACAAAAATCACAGCGGGCAGTTATGCCGGCGATTACCAGAACAGCAGCGGTCGCATCATGCGTCTGCCTGTCACAACTGGATTTTGTAGAGAGGTAGACATTGCGACCGGAAACCTTCTGGAACGATACCGCTGCGACATCATCAATGACACAGAAATTCGTGTTTGGATTATCGAATATCACAACTATTTAATTCGGCAGTTTTTGCAGTTTGATGTCTCCTATACAGAAATCGCAAATACCTATCAGAATGAAAGCGGCATGACCATTCAGTATCCCATCCGACAGGGAAAGCGAAAAATAGCTCTGAAACTGGAAACGAATCAGAACGGATTGGAACACCTGAAAACCTTTTTTCAACAGCCTGAATTGCTGCTGTTCTACCAATCTCCTACGGATGCAGCAGAGCAATATGGCAGATTCCGAAAAACAGCAGACATACAAATACAGACTGTTTCCAGAAATCATAGTTTTGACAATCATCCGTTTTTGTATCAGTTGGAAGTCTATGGGACAAACACCACTTATTTTTGGTCATTGCCAGAAGTGCCGGCATATCAGCAGAAATACAGCGATTCTTCCGGTATCTATGAGTTTTCCGTCAGCTTAGAGGAGGTGTAAAAATGGTTATTTATGAGCACGTCAAAGGTACCATTTCCGTCCCCTGCTATAACGATGCCGGCGACTATGCCGGCTATACCAATGACATCCATTTCACAGAAAACGACATCATCAAGGACAGCTGTTCCATCACGTCCAGAGCGTGTGACGATACGACCTTTTCGCTGGGCGGTGTGCGTCCAGCGGAACTTTCTATCAAGCTGAAATTAGAGGGAGACGGTATCAACGCCTACAATTTGTATGGGGCAAAAATCATCCTCTACAGCTGCTATGCAGAACATCCCACAGAATCGGACTGGGTATTGCGTGGCGTATTCTGGGTGACTTCTGTATCCCGTGTGCGTACCATGTACACCATACGAGCATCGGATGCGTTGGTATGGCTGAATAGTAATTCCATTTCCTCTGGAGATGGAAAAACAGAGGATGACGAAAGTATCATATCCAAAAAGCTGCGTGACAAGCTCGAAGGCTATGAGCAGCAGGGCGGCGGCGGCTTTTTCAGTTTACCAGATATTGTTGCAGACATCGTGACATGGACAGACGATATTTTGCAAAATACCATTGGAGAACGACCGCTGGAATACCACCATATTGGCGGCATTCCGAATGAAAATCCGCAGGGGGCTTATGCAAACGGCTATACCCTTATGCGAAAAGATGACACCAGCAATCCAGAAGGCGAATCCAAAAATACACGCTACAGTCCGCTGGATTATGTATCCTATCTTGCACAATGTGCCTGCGGATTTGCTGCTGTCTGCAATGATTTTGCCCACACAGCAGAGGGCACACTGTACACACAATTTGCGATTTTTCCATTCGGATATGCACCGGAAGGCGATGCAAGCTGGAATCCCATCCAAATCAAAAATGAGCAGATTGCTTTAGATGGTTCAGATGTGGCAGCATACAAGTTGTATATTCAAAAGATATATTTCAAAACATATGATGAGGTAGGCTGGACACATCCACGGGCATACAAGCCCATGCTGGGGAATTTGGAAGTGGATTTATCCGGAAATCCCTTCATAGATGGACGGCGAATGGAAACCGTGCTGGGATATGGTATCAACGATGCAGACCACGATGAGTATGTCATCTTGAATGGTGTTGCCAATTACATATTTAAACATGTAACATTGCGACCATTCAAGACAAAATGCTATCTGCAATTTGAAAAAGCCAGTGAGTACCCAAAGCTGGGGCAGCGGATTTCCATTGAATCTCAAAAAGGCAAATGGGTGGACAGCATGATTACCAGTATGACATGGAAATTCCGTGGCGGCTGGGAATTTTCCTGCACCGGAAAAGATACCAGAGTACTGGCACAGGCTGCCAAGCGGTCGCTGGCATTCAATGCAGAGAATGCAGCAAAGCGTCATGCAGATATTGCAGCAGCAGTGGCACGGAAAGCAGCGGCTGATGCGAAAAGAGTTGGTACATTCGCAAAAGATAATTTATATGTAACAAATAACAATGCAAATGAAAGATTGAGCATTAGTGTTTTTAATAATTTTATGAATGCTGTAGCAAGTTCTTTTGCAAATGCTGGAGTTGATTTTGGATTTAGCTATTCAAATGGTAGCGTGGATTTGCCAGAATATAAGGAATAAGGAGTGATACCATGCCGAACACAAAAGAAGAGCTCTATTTAGCAGCTATTTTAGGAGAATACAGCGGCGAACTGCCTTTACCAAACACAAAGGTCGAATGCTATCTGTACAGGATTGCAACAGAGGGATTACCGGGCGGCAGTGGCGGCGAATCAGTAGATTTGAGCGACTACGCCAAAAAGTCGGAAGTTGCTGAGG
>JAUNJC010000190.1 GCA_030523195.1 Oscillospiraceae bacterium | reverse complement strand
ATGACAAAAAAGCAAATTAGATGACAAATTTGAAAGATATCTATTTGCTTTTTTGTTATAATAAAAACAGTTGAGCGAAAATTCGCTTCGTATCATAAAAATTGTTAAATAATAAAAGGAGAACTTGCAATGAAACAAAGAATTCGATTTGTGCAAAGACTTTCTGCATTTTTTAAAACTGCAGTGATGTTGCTGGGCGTTACGGCAGCATTTCCAATGCAGAAAGGATATGCTGCCAGTACTGTAGTTGTAGACACGAAACAAACGTACCAGACTATAAAGGGATTTGGCGGAATCAACCATCCTGAGTGGACGGGGCAAGACATGACAGAGGAACAAAGACAAACAGCATTTGGAAACGGTGATGATGAGTTAGGACTTACTGTATTGCGAGTGTTTGTGAATCCTGATAAGGATCAGTGGTATAAATCACTTCCAACGGCACAGTATGCGACAAAAATGGGGGTTACAGTTTTTGCTTCACCATGGGAACCGCCAGCAGATCTTGCGGAATCTGGTGGGAGTAACGGCAAACTTCACCTTCCTAAGTCAAATTATGCTGCTTATGCACAGCACCTCAATGACTTTGGTACTTATATGAAAAACAATAATGTTGACCTTTATGCAATATCCGTTCAGAATGAGCCGGATTATGCTTCTGAATGGACATATTGGTCAACCGATGAAACCACCGATTTTATAGCAAATTACGGGGATAAAATCACAAGTACAAGATTGATGTCGCCGGAATCTTTTCAGTATGCTCCTGAAAATGCTTCATGGGTACCAGATGGAGGAAAGAAATTCTACAGAAAGATTCTGAATAACAGCAAAGCGATGGAAAACTGTGATTTGTTCGGCACGCATTTTTACGGTACGCAGAGAGATTGGATGGACTTTCCGGACCTAGAAAATTCCGGAAAGGAAATTTGGATGACGGAAGTATACGTTCCGAACAGTGAGCAAGATTCTGCTAACCGCTATCCTGAAGCGTTACAGGTTTCTGAAAATATTCACAATGCTATGGTTGTGGGAAATATGAGTGCCTATACATGGTGGTATATTCGCAGACACTATGGTTTGATGACGGAAGATGGAAAAATCAGCAAGCGTGGTTACTGTATGGCACAGTATTCCAAATATGTTCGTCCTGGTGATGTACGTATTGATGCAACAGAACAACCTGTGGACAATGTTTATGTATCTGCCTATAAGGGCGACGACAATCAGGTGACAATTGTCGCAATTAACAAAGGTACTGAGGGCTATACTCAAAATTTTACGATCAGTGGAGAAACTATTAGCAATGTAGACCGTTATAGAACATCTGCAAATGAAAACCTGGCACCAACATTCAATATGGAATACAATGAAAATGGATTTTATGCACAACTTCCTGCGGAAAGTGTATCGACCTTTGTAGTTACGCTTTCAGAAAAAGCAGAAGAACCGAATGAATACGGTTGGTATTTTCATAGCACGTTTGAAGGAGATGCAGACAGCTGGAGCGGACGAGGGGCAGCAGATATACTTACAAGTGGACGGACAGCCTATGTCGGCAGTGAAGCCCTTCTGGTACAGAATCGAACTGCTGCATGGAATGGTGCCGCTAGAGCATTAAATTCAAGAGCATTTGTTCCGGGAAACGAATATAGTTTTAGTGCCAATGTGATGTATTTTGACGGGGATGCGACAGATCAATTTTTCCTGAAGCTGCAATATACAGATGCCAACGGTGATACACAGTATCAGACGATTGCAGAAGGAACTGCCATCAAGGGAGAATGGGTACAGCTTGCCAACAAGAATTATAAGATACCAGAAGATGCAACCAATATGCAAATTTATATAGAAACAGCTGAGACAACCAATAATTTCTATATAGACGAGGTAATTGGTGCAGTTGGCGGCACGACTATTCTAGGAGCAGGTGAATCCAAAAATATTATACTTGGCGATTTGAATTTTGATGGTGTAATCAATGCCATTGACTTGTGCTTGATCAAACGGTATTCTACAGGTGCATTCCCGGATTCTGCCTCTAAAATTGCTGGGGATGTAGATCAAAGTGGGAAAGTGGATGTAACGGATGTGAAGCTGCTGCAAGATTTTCTGCTTGCACGTGTGACAGAGTTTCCTGTTATTGAGAAACCGATAGAGCCAGAATCTAAAATAGATCCGATAACATATATGAATCAAGTGAGCGAAAATCTTTCTGAATATGCGTTATCAGGCTGCACAGAAGAATATTCATGGGTAGAATATGGAACAATGACAAAATATCAGTATTATTCCACAACGAGAGAACGCATAACAAATGTAAATGTTTTGTTGCCACCCGGATATAATGAAAATGAAACGTATCCTGTCCTTTATGCTTTGCATGGATATTGGGAAACGGAAGATTCCTTAGCGGCAATGGGTAATGTGAGAAATATATTGGGCAATTTAATTTCTACAGAAGATGCGGAAAAAATGATTGTCGTCTTTCCGTATATTTACACCAG
>JAUNJC010000189.1 GCA_030523195.1 Oscillospiraceae bacterium | reverse complement strand
TTCCATCCGCATTTTGAAGCCAATCCCCCAAACTGCTTCTATATAATCTTTATCATTTACTTCACGAAGTTTCTTTCGCAAATTGCTTATGTGCATTTTAAGAGAACTTTCTGTGCAGTCAGGAGTATCTTCGCTAATGCGGTCTAACAGAAGTGATTTTGTAACCACTTGTGTTTGATTTTTCATAAGTATTTTGAGAATGGCGTACTCCGTTCTTGTCAACTTTACCTCTGTTATACCAATAGTTACGATATGAGTATCTGTATTAAGGATAATATCATCAAATGTCAAAGAAGAAATAGCAGGCATATTCGAAGAAGCTTTACGAAACTGTACAGCAATTCTAGCTAAAAGTTCTCTTGTATTAAACGGTTTTGTTACATAATCAGCTGCACCACCAAGCAATAAATCTACTTTATTGTCAACATCAATCTTTGCACTAATAACAATAACAGGAATATCTTTAATCTGTGGAAGCACTTGTTCTCCATTCAGCCCTGGCAACATCAAATCAAGTAAAATAAGGTCAGGCTTTTTTCCTGATAAAACTAATATAGCTTCTGTTCCAGAATATGCACGAATAACACCGTATCCTTCTTTTATAAGAATCTCTTCAAGAACATTGCCTATATGTAAATCGTCATCAACAATCAATATATTTTTCATTTTTTCAACCTCATTCGATATGATTATATTTTAAGTTTTTGCTTCATATAATACTGAAAATTATAAAATTTAGTTCATTTGAATTCTATTTCTAACCAATGTGCAACACCAGCTTCATCATTACTATCTATAATAACCATCACTATTTCTTTCAATTCATCACTGCATTTGCTACCACCAATTCCTCACGAAGAATATCCATAAAAAACTATCTGATAGAAGTAAAATCTACAAAATGCTTTCAAAGAATGTGATCATAAATGAAACCAGCATTCTCTGAAAGCACTTTGTATTTATATTCCTTTGATAGATTCGCCCTTAATTTGTTAAAACAAAAATAAAGATCAAAAATCAATTTCCAAATCGTAATAACAAGCCTTCAAAAGATTTTCCATTTCTTTCTGAGAAGGCTGCCGTGGATTGGAACCAGTACAAGCATCTTCAATTGCATTTGCTGCAACAGTTGGCAGTTTATCAAGAAATTCCTTTTCGTCAATAATAGAAGTTTCTGCTTTTACACCACCAGCACCATAGAATTGAATCGCCTGCGGAATTTCGAGTTGATCGTTCATAGAACGTAATTCTGTAATCAGAGAAGCTATCTTTTCAGCAGTAGTTGTACCACTCAAACCGATATGATCTGCAATCTGTGCATATCGATTTGCAGCTTCTTCATTTTTTGCATTATATTGGATTACCTTTGGTAAATACATCGCATTAGCACAACCATGAATAATATGATCACCAGTATAGGCAGCACCGGTCTTATGTGCCATAGAGTGTACAATTCCTAACAATGCATTAGAAAATGCCATACCTGCAAGACACTGTGCATCGTGCATTTCTGCTCTTGCAGCCATACAGCCATCAAACGACTTTTTCAAATTGCTATGAATCATCTTGATAGCATGCAATGCAAGAGCATCCGTATAATTGCAATGCAGTGTCGAGACATATGCTTCAATTGCGTGGGTCATTGCATCCATACCAGTATGTGCTACCAACTTCTTCGGCATCGTTTCCGCCAAAGCACTATCTACAATTGCAATATCCGGTGTGATATTAAAATCTGCCAGTGGATATTTAATTCCCTTGTCATAATCAGTAATAACAGAAAATGCTGTTACTTCTGTAGCAGTCCCAGAAGTAGACGGAACAGCACAGAACTTTGATTTTGTTCGTAATGTCGGAAAATGAAATGGCGTGCAAAGGTCTTCGAACTTAATATCTGGATATTCATAGAATGCCCACATTGCTTTTGCGGCATCAATTGGAGAACCACCACCTATTGCAACAATCCAATCTGGTTCGAATTCCCGCATCTTTTCTGCGCCCCTCAGAACAGTAGTAACAGACGGATCAGGTTCTACACCTTCAATTAAAGCCACTTCCATATTTGCTTCCTTCAAGTAAGCGATTACTCGATCCAAAAAGCCGAATCGTTTCATCGATCCACCGCCGACAACGATCATTGCCTTCTTGCCTTTAAGTGTTTTTAAAACCTCTAAAGAACCATTCCCATGATAAAGATCCCTTGGAATTGTAAATCTGTTCATTGATGCTTACCTCCACGTAACATAAAATAGTTTCTATCATTTGATTGATCATTTTGCTTATTATTATATGCTATCATAAATAGCATATCTATATTTACACTTACAGTTTTCAAAACAGGCATATAAAATCAGCGTATACAATTTGGTAACGCAGTAATATCCATCTGTCTATAACAGAAGCGACAAATCATAGTGCATGTTTTCCATAGCACATAGTATAGACACTCAATGAAATTTTATGCTTTTATACATCTTTACTATAGCATATTCCCTGTAATTTGTCAAGTCTGATTTTCTCATTGCCACGAAAATCAATTTTCGGATTTCTTT
>JAUNJC010000043.1 GCA_030523195.1 Oscillospiraceae bacterium | reverse complement strand
ATAGTGTTGATAAGCTCTCATAAACGGTCGATGTTTGTGGAAAGGTATTATTGGCACTATAGGTCTGCTGCAAAGCGTAGTACGCTGGGAGCAGCAGCACACTGCTCATTGCCAAGCCTAAAAGCGTTGCAAACAGCATTTTTCCACAACGGGTCAAAAATCGTCCAAACCGCATTCCAGTAAAAATGCAGATACAAACATATGCAATCGCAGTAAAAATGCAGATGAAAAAGCCAATATAAAAATTCGACAGCATTGCCATTGCCAATGCAAATGCATATAGACGGTACGAACCGGTTCGTACCAGCTTGACCACACCCAGTATTACAAGCGGCAGCAAAGCAACGGTATCCATCCAGATGATATTCCAGTAATATCCCATGATAAAATCACAAAGAGCATATAAGGTGGAAAATAAACAAATGGAACTGTCATTTCTGCCATAGGTTCCCTTTAAAAACATCGCAAAAAATAATCCGGCTACTCCAATTTTAATCAATAAAAACAGGGTAACAGCATCTCGCAGCATAGAAACCGGTACAAGCAGCGTCAGAAGATTCAATGGACTTGCAGTATAGTATGCCATCATGGCAGTAAAATTTGATCCCATGCCAGATTGCCAAGTATACAGCAAAGATTCCCCGTTTTTTAATTTTTCCTGCATGATACAGAGAAATGGATAATATTGATGCCAAAAGTCCGTCACCAGTATCTGCCTTGTTCCAAATGGATGTACCTCTAATGCGATCCACCCCAATCCCACTAAAATAAACGGTATCAAAAATGCAAACAGCAGATAGCGTTTCGGGCTTCTGCCGGACAATGATATACCGGATTTCATTGACAGTATACTCCTTTACCCGAAAATGATTTTGGTTGCAATTGCAGCAGCCAAGAAACAAAGTGCAATTATCATGGCCACCCAATCTTTTCCCGAAAGATACAGCTGCTTCATCTTCGTACGTCCGACATCGCCACGATAACAGCGACATTCCATTGCAGTTGCCAGTTCCTCTGCACGACGAAAGGCAGAAACAAACAATGGTACTAAAATCGGAATCAATGCCTTTGCCCGCTGAATTAAATTTCCACTTTCCAAGTCAGCACCTCTTGCCTTTTGTGCGGAAATAATTTTATCTGTTTCCTCAATCAGCGTTGGAACAAACCGCAATGCAATTGTCATCATCATAGAAAAGGCATGCACTGGAAATTTTAACTTTTTCAACGGTGACAACAATCGTTCAATGGCATCTGTCAAAGCAATCGGTGAGGTCGTGTATGTGAGCATCGAAGTGCCCACAATTAGAAAACTGATTCGAATGACCATCTGAATGGCTGTCTTCACACCTTCCTGTGTAATCTGAAGAAAACCAAGTGACCAGTAAATATCTCCATCCCGAATAAATAGTACATCCAATATTGCTGTAATCAATAAAATTGGTATAATGGGTTTCATGCTCTTCATCAGCACTTTTGCAGCAATGCCAGAACAAAAAAAGGTAAGCAAGAAAAAGACAATACCAAATACCATGGAGTAAATGTGATCCCCCATAAACAACATTGTGATATAAATCAAAGTGATCAGAATCTTAAAGCGAGGATCCAGCCGATGTACAAAGCTATTGCCCGGATAATACTGTCCAATCGTAATATCTTTCAGCATCCTGTCCCCTCCTTCTGTTGTTGGTATAACTGTAAAATCTGCTGATAAGCAGCTTCTACCGTATAGATATCATCCCGCAGCGGAATGCCTTTTTCCCGCA
Source organism: Oscillospiraceae bacterium (assembly GCA_030523195.1). Lineage (GTDB taxonomy): Bacteria > Bacillota > Clostridia > Oscillospirales > Ruminococcaceae > Ruminococcus_C. The sequence goes on along the minus strand of JAUNJC010000043.1, from coordinate 14,496 downwards.
GCTGCATACAAACACGAGTGATCTGCGGTACTGCCAGACCAATCTCCTGCAATGCTTTTGCCTGTCGGAAAACATTTTCTACCGTATCATAACAAAATACAGTTCCAGCATTCATCACTAAAATCTTTTCTGCACAATTTGCCATATCTTCCATACTGTGAGAAACCAACAGCACTGTGCGTCCGGTCTCCTTGTGATACCGTCGGATTTCCCGTAAAATATCCTCTCTCCCTTTCGGGTCAAGACCGGCAGTTGGCTCGTCCAAAATCAGCACTTTCGGACGCAGTGCCATCACACCAGCAATTGCAACCCGTCGTTTTTGTCCACCGGAAAGGTCAAACGGCGATTGTTTCAGCTGTTCTGCGGTCAATCCCACCAAAGCAGCTGTTTCTTCTACCCGTTCCTTAATTTCTGATTCAGACAGCCCCATATTTTTGGGTCCAAATGCGATATCCTTATAAACCGTATCTTCAAAAATCTGATATTCTGGATACTGAAAAACCAGACCAACCTGAAAGCGTACTTGTCGAATATTTGCTTTATTTTCCCAGATATCCTGACCATCTAAATAAACTTTTCCGGAAGTGGGACGAATCAAACCGTTAAAATGCTGAATCAACGTAGACTTTCCCGAACCAGTATGTCCAATGATACCAACAAATGCACCCTCTTCAATTTCCAGATTGACATGATCCACAGCGGTCTTTTCAAACGGTGTCCCAATGCTATACTGATAGGTCAATTCTTCTGTTTTCAGGACTGTCATACTGCACCTCCTGTCTTGCCTTGCAATAATTCTGCAAGGGCTGCCACACACTCCGATTCTGTAATCATGTGTTCATCCACAGGACAGCCAGCCTTCCGCAAACGATATGCCAGTTCCGTCACCTGCGGTACATCCAATCCCAATCGCTTCAGTTCTTCCACATGAGAAAAAACTTCATTAGGGACATCATCCAGCACCACTTTTCCATCATCCATCACAATGACACGGTTTGCCTGTGCAGCTTCTTCCATATAGTGCGTAATCAGTACAATCGTAATGCCAAAATCCTGATTCAACATCCGAATCGTCTTCATCACTTCCTGTCTGCCGCTGGGATCCAGCATCGCAGTTGGCTCATCCAGTACAATACAATCTGGACGCATCGCAATGATACCAGCAATCGCAACCCGCTGTTTTTGTCCGCCAGAAAGCTGACTGGGGGCATGCTGCCGATACGCATACATATCCACCGCTTTTAGAGCATCTTCTACTCGCTTTCGGATTTCCTCCGGCGGAACGCCCAGATTCTCCGGTCCAAATGCCACATCTTCCTCTACAATAGTTGCGACAATCTGGTTATCTGGATTCTGAAAGACCATCCCCACATGACTGCGTAAGGTGAACCGCTGTTCCTCGTCTTGGGTATCGATGCCGTCCACGGTCATCGTACCTGCTGACGGCAGCAGGATGGCATTCATATGTTTTGCAAATGTCGATTTGCCAGAGCCATTGTGCCCCAGCAGTGCGACAAAATCACCTTTTTGAATCGAAAGAGAAATGTCCTTTAAAATATCCGGAGAGGTTCGCGCTCCGTTTTCGTCGGTATAGTGAAACCAAAGTTGTTTCGCCTGTGCTTGTGTTTCCATTCCCGCTCCTTTCTTTTCCGAACCACTCTAATCCATAAACATTATCTTTGAGAAAAATTATATCTGTATTTTTTCTTAGGATAAACCGATTGCAAATTTACGGTTTTGCCTGCCAGATTGCGGTTGAACCACATGGCAATGTCAAACCGCTCTGCAAAACCGGCAACCCAATTTCATCAAACGTCACACTGCCGCCGAACTTCTTTTGCACTACGCTGCCCAAAATATAGCCCATCACGGACGGTGACAACCCTGTTGTATAACTGTTAATCAGAAAAAATAGCGGCTGTTCTGACAATACCCCGGCGCAAAGCTGCACCAGATCATAAATACAGTCCTCCAATTTCCAGACTTCACCGCCAGGTCCTCTGCCATAGCTGGGCGGATCCATAATAATGGCATCATATCGCCGGTTCCGGCGAATTTCACGGGCAACAAATTTCTCACAGTCATCCACAATCCAGCGAATCGGTCGGTCAGACAAATCTGACAAGGCTGCATTTTCTCTTGCCCACTGTGTCATTCCCTTAGAAGCATCCACATGGCAGACACTTGCTCCTGCTCTGGCACAAGCCAGCGTTGCACCACCGGTATAAGCAAACAAATTCAAAACAGAAATCGGTCTATTCGCATGGGTAATCTGATCAGAAACAAAATCCCAGTTGACTGCCTGCTCCGGAAACAATCCCGTATGTTTAAAATTGGTCGGCTGAATGCGAAAGGTCAAGTCCAGCGGTGTATAGTGCAATTTCCAAGATTCCGGCAGCTTCCGGAAAAAATCCCAGCTGCCGCCGCCTGCATTAGAACGATGATAATGCCCATCTGCATGATTCCACATGCCGTGTGCTTTCGGCGTTTTCCAGATAATCTGCGGATCCGGTCGAATCAGCGTGACATTTCCCCACTGCTCTAGTTTTTCCTGACTGGACGTATCCAAAATACGATATTCTTTCCATTGATTTGCAATTCTCACGTTTGTACGGCTCCTTTATCTCTTGGTATAGCATTCTAATTCTGCCGCAATCGCAGAAACAGCTTCCTGCATCAAGGCAGCATCTTTTGCTTCTACCATAACACGAATCAACGGTTCTGTACCGCTTTCCCGCACTAGAATTCTTCCGTCTTCTCCAAGCCGCTCTTCATACTGTTTCATCACTGCACAAACGGCTTCATCTGTTTTCCACAAATTTCTTTGAACTGATGTAATTTTAACATTCTGCATCTGCTGCGGAAACGTTTCCATTTCTCCTGCCAGTTCACTCAGCTTCTTTCCAGACTTCACAACGATCTCTACCAATTTTGCACCAGACAGTTCGCCATCCCCTGTTGTAGCATGTTCCAGAAAAATAATATGTCCACTCTGTTCGCCGCCGATGCAGTAACCACCCTTCTGCATTTCTTCCAATACATAGCGATCACCGACCTTCGTGGCAACAGTATGAATATTCTCTCGCTTTGCAAAATGGAAAAATCCCAGATTTGTCATAATCGTAACAACCGCTGTGTCTTTTTCCAACTTTCCTTCTGCTTTCAGTGCTTTAGCACAAATGGCAATTATCTGATCCCCATCTACCAGATTTCCATTTTCATCCACTGCCAGACAGCGGTCTGCATCTCCGTCAAATGCCAAACCCAATTGACAACCATGTGCCGGTACATATGCCATCAGCTGTTCCATATGGGTAGAACCGCAGCCATCATTGATGTTGGTGCCATCCGGTTCTGCACTCAACATACAAACTTCTGCCCCCAATGCCGTAAACAGATGTTCTGCTGTTGCAGAGGCACTGCCGTTTGCACAGTCCAGTGCAATCTTCATTCCATCAAACCGTGTGGAAATGCTGTCCAGAATATGCTGAATGTAATCATCCTTTGCATGTGCATAGCATTCGATTCTCCCAACATTAGTATGTGACTGCAAAGTAACCGCTTCCGGTGTATCCAAAATCAACGCTTCAATTTCTTCTTCCACTGCATCCGGCAGCTTGTAACCTGTGGAGGCAAACAGCTTAATGCCATTAAATTCCACACTATTGTGAGATGCAGAAATCATCACACCAGCATCCGCATGGAGAGAACGTACCAGATACGCCACTGCTGGCGTTGGCACAACCCCTAACTGCACAGCATCTGCCCCTACGGAACAAATACCGGCACAAAGTGCTGCCTCTAAAATATCGGAGGAAATACGGGTATCTTTCCCAATTACAATTTTCGCCTTGTGATTTGCTTCTTTTGTCAAGACCAATGCAGCTGCCCGCCCAATTTGCATTGCCAGTTCACAAGTTAATTCTGTAATCGCAACGCCTCTTGCACCGTCTGTTCCAAATAATCTGCCCATTCTAATTCGACTCCTTTGTTCTGTTGGACACCTGCAATGGTAAAACAGATGCCATTTGTAAAATTTCTATAGTGTTTACTATAGTATATGGTAGAAATTGAATCTCAATAGCAGGATTGCCTTGGATTCATAAATTCTATTATGCAATGTTCTTATTTTAAGAAATCTATCTTCAATCGGATTCTGTTTCCGCCTCTGACAAGGACATTTGTCCTGCTATTGGTGTAGTTCGCCGTTCTTGCGGCAAGGGCAAGCCCATATGCTCATAAGCAAGTGCGGTCGCACAACGTCCCCTCGGCGTTCTGGATAAAAATCCAAGCTGCATCAAATAGGGTTCACAGACATCTTCCAAAGTAACGGCTTCTTCTCCCAATGCAGAAGCCAGCGTTTCCAGTCCAACCGGTCCGCCGCCGTACCCTTTAATAATCATTGTCAGCATCCGCCGATCGTTGCTGTCTAACCCCAATTCATCAATCTCCAGCCGTGACAGTGCAATTTTTGCAATTTCCAATGTAATTTCTCCATTGCCCATGACATCTGCAAAATCTCGCACCCGTTTCAACAACCGGTTTGCAATCCGAGGGGTTCCTCTGGCACGGCTTGCAATTTCCGCTGCCCCATCCAATGTACAGGGGATTTCTAAAATCATGCTGCTCCGCCGAACAATGTCTGTCAATTGTTCTGTTGTATACAACTCCAATCGCTGAATGACACCAAAACGATCTCGCAGCGGACTGGAAAGCTGTCCAGCTCTGGTCGTTGCCCCAATCAGCGTAAACGGATTCAAGTCAATCCGCAGCGAACGGGCAGATGGTCCTTTCCCCATGATAATATCAATGGCGTGATCTTCCAGTGCCGGATATAAAATTTCCTCTACAGCTCGAGAAAGACGATGAATTTCATCAATAAACAACACATCATTTGGCTGCAAGTTGGTCAGCAGAGCTGCCAAATCGCCTGGCTTTTCAATCGCAGGACCAGTTGTCACACGCAAATTAACGCCCATTTCATGTGCGATAATGGCAGAAAGTGTCGTCTTTCCCAAGCCCGGCGGTCCATACAACAGTACATGATCCAACGGATCCCCACGCCGCTTTGCCGCCTGAATATAGACTGCCATATTCTCTTTGACCTTATCCTGTCCAATATACTCCGCCAGTGTCTGCGGTCGCAGTGTGACTTCGACATCATGGTCTTCCGGCGTTTCTTCCGCCGCAACCATACGGGAATCAAACTGCATATCGCTTGTTTCGATCACAATGCGTCCTCCTTTTTATTATCGCTGCTTTCCAATGGCTTTCAGCGTTTCTTTAATCAAATCCGTTGCAGACAAATCAGCCGGCAGCTTTGCCAGAATCGGCATGACCTCCACTTGTGTATATCCCAATACCGTCAAAGCAGAAAGGGCTTCTGCCACTTCACTTTCTGCTGGCGGAATGGATTCTGAAGAAAGACTTGCAGAAGAAAGGACGCTGCCCTGTTCTTTTGCAATCTTGTCTTTCAGTTCCAGCACAATCCGCTGTGCCATTTTAGTTCCAATTCCCTTGACTTTGGTCAACGCCTTGCTGTCATTGGATGCAATGACCAATGCCAACCGTTCCGGTGTCATATCAGAAAGAATGGCAAGAGCCGCTTTGCCGCCTACACTGCCGACTGCAGTCAGCATCGAAAAACAGCGGCGTTCCTGTGCATCCAAAAAGCCATACAACTCTAAATTTCCTTCCCGCATCGAAACGGAGAGAATGGTATATAAAAATATTTCTTCGCCGATATTGCCCAATTTGCTGTAAGTCTGATAGGAAATCCGACACGCATAGCCAACACCGCCGCACTCAATCACTGCCATCGATAGTTCTTTTGCCAATAAGGTACCATGTAAACTGTCAATCATATTTTTCGCTCCGCTTTCTGCTGTATTTTCATTCTTCCCTGCAAACCCGTCGCACAATGTCCATGACAGATTGCAATCGCCAGTGCATCGGCAGCATCATCTGGCCTTGGAATTTTTTGCAGCTTTAAAATACGGCGTGTCAGTTCCATAACCTGTTTCTTTTCTGCACGGCCATAGCCTACCACTGCCTGTTTCACTTGTAAAGGCGTATACTCTGCCACTGGAATCTGTGCTAGCTGTGCCGTCAGCATTAACACCCCTCTGGCTTGTGCAACATCAATGACCGTCTTCTGATTAGAAGTGAAATACAGCCGTTCCATCGCAATACTATCTGGTTGATACTGTTGCAACAGAAATTGAAAGTCTCTATAAATACGCTCCAACCGTTCAGAAAATGGCACTTCTGCTGCGGTGGTAATGGCACCATACGTAATGGGGGTAAAAAAGGTTCCAGTATATTCCAAAACGCCAAATCCAACAATGGCATAGCCCGGATCCACGCCCAAAATCCGCATCGTTTCCGTTCTCCTGTTCTATTTCATTTCCTGTCCGTTTTACAGACAATTACTATTATACCATATTTCCTATGTTGCTTTCAATAGCGATTCAAATTTTTATGTTGATTTTCCAAAAAATTTTTTGTATAATAAAAGTAGACTTTGAAAAGAGGAAAGGAGTGCTATCATGGATTTACAAAAAATCCGCACAGAAATTGATGCTTTGGATCATGAATTGCTATCGCTGTTTGAACAGCGTATGGCACTTTGCCGAAATGTCGCACTTTACAAAAAGGAAAACAACTTACCGGTTTTTCAGCCGGAACGGGAAAAATGCCTACTAGACAAAATAGAACAGGCGGCTTCCCCAGAACTGCAAAACGCAACACGTACACTGTTTTCTGTCATTTTAGAAATCAGTAAGCAGCTGCAATCCCGCATGCTTGCCAAACTGGATGCAGAGCCCGTATTTGCAGTCCCCAATTTTGCAGCTGCAACCAAAATCGGCTGTCAAGGAATCACGGGTGCAAACTCAGAAACCGCTTCACAACAGCTGTTTCCCGGTCGTACTGTGACATTTTATCCTACTTTTGAACAGGTTTTTCAAGCAGTGGAATCCGGTGAAATTGAATTTGGTGTTCTTCCGGTTTATAACAGTACCAGTGGTTCTGTTACGCAAACCTATGACCTAATGGGAAAATACAACTGCTGTATCACGGCTATGAATCAGGTGGAAATCAAACACTGTTTAGCTGTCAAAAAAGGGACAAGGTTAGAACAGGTTGCTGTTGTTTATTCTCATCCGCAGGCACTGATGCAATGCTCTGATTTCTTAAAACATCATCACATGCTGGCAAAAGAGTACAGCAATACCGCAACGGCCGCTGCCTTTGTAGCTTCTGATCCCAATAGAATATTCGCCGCCATCTGTTCAGAAGATTGTGCGAAACAAAACGATATGGACATTTTGCAGACCAATATCTCCAATGTTGTTCCAAACTATACTCGTTTTATCTGTATCTCGAAAAAAATGATGGTATCACCAGATGCTTCTGTCATTTCTATTATGATGACACTGCCCAACATTCCCGGCAGCCTGAGTAAAATTTTGAATCAATTCTATTTACAGGGGTTAGACTTAGTCAAACTCGAAAGCCGCCCGATTCAAGATGGCAGCTTTGATGTGGCATTTTATGTAGATTTTAAAGGCAATCTAATGGATCGCTCCATTGCCGCCTTTTTAAATGAACTCTGCAAGAGTTGTCAGGATTTCAAATTGCTGGGAAATGCTGCTGTATTCTCGTAATATTTCCATAGAAGCCTTGGCTTTTCACCTGCTCGTTCGCCCAACCCCGAAAAGGAGGCGTGGTTCTCATGATACAACTATTACTTTTATTATCCATCTCGACTATTGCCTGCATTCTCTGCAATAAAATCACTGCAAAAATTGGTGTTCCTATGTTGCTTGCATTTCTCTGTGTGGGGATGCTCTGCGGAGAAGATGGGATTCTTGGTATTTCCTTCAACGACTACCAACTAACAGAAAATGTCTGCACTGCTGCCTTGATTCTTATTATTTTTTATGGCGGTTTCGGTACAAAATGGAGTGCCGCCAAACCAGTCGCAGTCCGTGCCATCCTACTCTCTACTGTTGGTGTTTTTCTTACAGCAACCACTGTGGGCGTATTCTGTTATTTTGTCCTACATGTTAGTCTGCTGGAAAGTCTGCTCATTGGTTCTGTGATCAGTTCCACCGATGCAGCCTCTGTTTTCTCAATTTTACGTGCCAAAAAGCTGAACCTGAAATACGGTACTGCCTCTTTGTTAGAAGTAGAGAGCGGTAGTAATGACCCCATTGCTTATCTCATGGTAACTGTTATTGTTACCATGATGGAAACAGATGTTTCTGCCGGTATGATACTGTATCAAGTATTTGCACAAATTGTATACGGTGTTGGAATTGGTATTTTTCTGGCATTGGCAGTCCTCTTTTTTCTGGAACATTTTCAATTTGACACCAGCGGATTCGATATGGTATTCATGCTGGCAATTGCCATTCTCTCTTATGTTGTACCAACCATGATCGGCGGAAATGGTTATCTCAGTTCCTACATTGCTGGCATTATTCTCGGAAATGCACGGCTCTCCAATAAAAAAAAACTGGTACATTTCTTTGATGGTGTGACCGGACTAATGCAACTTTTAGTTTTCTTCATTCTTGGTATGCTCTGCACACCAACTAAATTGCTTGCCGTTCTGCTGCCAGCTTTGGGAATTTCCGTCTTTCTAACATGCATTGCACGTCCGCTCGTAGTGGGTTTGCTGCTCACACCATTCCGTGCAAAGTTTTCCCAACAATTATTAGTGTCTTGGGCAGGACTACGTGGTGCAACCTCAGCTGTCTTTGCCATTACAGCTGTTGCCAGTATTAACACCTTCCAGTCTGTCACACTGAAATATGACCTGTTTCACATGATTTTCTGCATTGTTCTGTTCTCTATTGCCCTGCAAGGGACTTTCCTGCCTTGGGTGTCTAAAAAACTCAATATGATTGACAACTCACAGAACGTTATGAAAACATTTACAGACTATACAGACGAAGAGGTCATACAGACTTTACAGCTTCCCATTCATGAACACCATGCGTGGATTGACCAACCAGTCAGCAGCATTGCCTTACCACCAGACACCCTGCTGGCAATGCTGATTCGGAATGGAAAAACCATTATTCCAAAGGGAAATACCATTCTCCAGCAAGGAGATGTGGTTGTGCTAAGTGCAGGGAATTGTCATCAAACTGCCAACATGCAGCTATCAGAACTCATTATTGACGAACATCACAAATGGAATGGAAAACAAATTCGTTCTCTGACACTCAGCAAAAAAACGCTGATCCTCATGATTCAGCGTGATTCAGAAACCATTATTCCACAGGGAGATACAGAAATTTTAGCAGGGGATACTGTGGTTCTTCATTCAGAAACATAGTAAGTTCCTATATAATACATACAAGAAAAACCGACTGCTTTCACCAAAATGAAAAGCAGCCGGTTTTTTTCAAATAATATGCTTACAGATTTTGAATATCCTGTTCTGTAATCAGCAAAAAGCCTGCTTTCTTCAGAATATCTTCCGCATTCTCAATATCTTCTACCCGCAGAACCACATAAGCACGTTCCCCCGGATGTGCAACAAAAGCATACGTATACTCTACATTCATTCCGATTTCTGACAATACACGCAGCATTCCTGCAATACCGCCTGGTGTATCTGGTACAGCAACGCCAATTACGGAATTGATGGCAACAATACAATTTTGGTCACGCAAAACTGTTACCGCTTTATCGGTATCATCTGCAATTAAACGCAGAATGCTGAATTCTTGTGTGTCTGCAATGAACATTGCCCGCATATCGACACCAGACTCCGCCAACAATTTACAGATGGCAGACAATGCACCTGGTTGATTTTGTACAAAAACGGATACTTGCTGAATTGCCATAATGATACACTCCTTTTTATCTAATCGTTCTATTTTAAAATAGATAGTTTAATCGTGCAGCTTCCGCTTGTCAATGACACGCACTGCCTTTCCTTCACTTCTTGCAATCGTCTTCGGATCCACTAGATGTACCTTCGGAGAAATCCCCAGCATGGTACGAATTGCAGCAACCAGATGCTTTTCTTGCTTTGTGATTTCCTCAATGGAATCTGTGAACTGTTCCAGTGGAAGTTCTACATAAACATCCAATGTATCAGTATTATTCACACGATCCACTGTAATTTGATAGTTCGGCGTATAACCTTCGTTCAACAGAACGGTTTCAATCTGAGATGGGAATACATTCACGCCCCGAATAATCATCATATCATCGCTGCGTCCCATTGGTTTGGTCATCTTAATCAGCGTTCTGCCACAAGAACACTTTTTTCGGCTCAGCACACAAATATCTCTGGTACGATACCGCAGCAGTGGAAATGCTTCTTTTGTAATCGCTGTAAATACCAACTCACCTTTCTCCCCATCCGGCAGCACTTCTCCCGTTTCCGGATCAATAATTTCTGGAATAAAGTGATCTTCATTGATATGCATTCCAGTCTGCTCACTGCATTCAAATGCAACACCTGGACCAGAGGTTTCTGTCAGACCATAAATATCATATGCTTTAATACCAAGCAAATCCTGAATATTCTGCCGCATTTCTTCTGTCCACGGCTCTGCACCAAAAATACCAGCTTTGAGATGATTGTCTTCCGGCTTGTAACCTTTTTCTTTCAGCGTTTCTCCAATATAGGCAGCATAGGACGGGGTACAGCAAAGAATGGTGGACTCCAAATCCATCATAAACTGAATCTGCCGCTCTGTATTGCCAGAAGACATCGGCAGCGTCAAACACCCCACTTTATGAGAACCGCCATTCAGACCAGGACCACCGGTAAATAAACCATACCCATAGCAAACTTGACACACATCTTCTTCCGTTCCGCCAGCTGCAGTAATCGCTCTCGCACAGCAGTCCTCCCAAAGATCAAGGTCATGCTGTGTATAAAAAGCAACCACACGTCTGCCAGTGGTACCAGAAGTAGACTGAATCCGTACACAATCCTTCAGCGGCTTTGCCAACAGTCCGTAAGGATATTGGTCACGTAAATCTGCTTTAGAAAGAAATGGTAGCTTATGTAAATCTTCTACACCATGAATATCTTCCGGCTTTACATTTGCGGCATCCATTTTTTTCCGATAATACGGTACATTTTCATAAACATGCTTAACCTGCTCCACCAGCCGCTTTGACTGTAATGCTTTCATCTCTTCCAATGGCATGGTTTCCATTTCTTTTTGATAATAACGCTGTTCTATCATATTCCTATGCTCCTATTTCTTTGTTTTCTGTTGTAATTTGCAGAATGCAGCATGCTTGCATTTTTCAAAAGAGTGTGCTATAATAAACAATGTATGTTATTCTACCTGAAAAAAGTAAACAACATCTCATTCATCATACAAATTGCTTGTTTCTCAGAAAGGAACTTTTCTATGCCAATGATTGATTTTCACACACATGTATTTCCAGAGGCAATTGCCGAAAAGACAATTGCCATACTCGCTGAAAAGAGCCAAAGCCACCCATATGGAAACGGCACATTTACCTCTTTGCTGTCTTCCATGCAAACAAGCGGCATCACCCACAGCGTCACATTGCCAGTTGTCACAAATCCAAAACAATTTGACAGCATTTTAAAATACGCTGTTATCTGCAACCAAAATGCAAATATTTTCGCATTTGGTGGTATACATCCAGACGATCCAACCCCCGAAGAACACCTGCTACAAATCCAGCAGAGCGGTTTGTATGGCATCAAGCTGCATCCAGATTATCAGCAAACTTTCATTGATGATCCCAAATACATTCGGATCTTACAGCAATGTGTAAAACTGAATTTACCGGTTGTCATCCATTCCGGCGTGGATGATGGCTTTCCGGAAACGGTACACTGCACACCAAAACGTATCTTACATATGCTGGAGCAGGTTTATGGTGATACGAGACCAAAAAAACCGCTGATCGTACTGGCACATGGCGGTGCAAACCGGATGTATGAACAAGTGCTGTCACTGCTCTGCGGTCAACCAGTTTATTTTGATATCAGCTTTATTTTGAGCTACATCGCACCAGATTTACTAATGCAGATCATTCGGAAACATGGCGTGGAAAACATTTTGTTTGCCACAGATTTTCCTTGGAGTGATCCCGCAGCAGATATTGCATTTGTAAACCGTCTGCCGCTAACGCAAGCAGAAAAAGACTGTATTTTCTGGAAAAACGCACAAACCCTTCTGCATCTTCCGCAAATTTAAATATAGTATACCATATTTCACTGAGAATTGCAACAATTTTATGCAATTTTTATAAAAACTTCGAACTTGTATTAAATCCCCTTACTTTTCATCGCTTATTTTCCGTCAAAAAAAGACCGTTCTTGCTGCAAAGCACCACTGCGGTAAGCATCTAACAGCTGCATCAACTCATCAATTCTCCCTTGAATCTCCCTGCCACGGTCAGTATCCCGCACTTGTAAGCGTTTCGGTGCTGCCATGACAGAAATACGGTCAGCATGAATATCGGTTTCTTTTTGAATTGCCTCTTCCGTAGAGGTAAACGGTTCATGTGCAACAAGCATCATACCATAGGAATGATAAATCAATGTGTAGCCAGCAATTCCAGTTTTTTCCTGATACACTTTAGAAAAACCGCCATCAATGATCATCACTTTTCCGCCGCATTTCACCGGGCTTTCTCCAGCAATTTGCAGCACAGGGACATGTCCGTTGACAATATGGGAATCTTCGCCAAGTCCAAATTCCGCTAAAATCCGATTCATCACCGTTTCATCGTTCAAGAAACGATAGTACGCATTTTTCTGTTCCTGATGCGTTTCTTTCTCCGCCAGAAAATACCGTTCAAATGTGGTCATCTTGTCTTTCCCATAAAGTGGTGAATCCTTTGCAGTCCAGATATACCACAGAATGTCTTTGCCCTTTTCTTGTTCTATGGGATCGACCGCTAAAAATGCCTTTCTAACATAGCTTTCTAAGCAGTCATATAGAGCTTTTCCGCTGTATTCTGTTCCATAAATATTCACCTTACGGAAAGAACCATCTTCTTCTATGGGAACACAACCGTGATAAAGCAGGTTGCCGTTGCATACCTTATATAAACTGCCACGGTGCAACAGCAATTTCACATGTCGCTGCAACTTCTCACAATGCAAAAACGCCAATTGCAGACGTTCCATTACCGTCTGTTCTTCCGGCGTTAGTGCATAGGGATCTTTCGGATCAATGGTTGGAAAATACGTATCCAACAGAGAATAGGTATTGCCCTCATAGGAAATCGTTCCAGTTTCATAGTTAATATGATGCAGCAGGCGGCGATGTTCCATCTGAAAAGAAGGATGTGCTGCCATCAACTGCCCTTCCAGTTTAAACTGCATAATTGCAATCGCCTTATGCAATTTCATATGCAGCACTGTTTCCGCAGAATTATGCATCTTTGCATTTCCTTCCAGTTTGAATTGTTTGCAGTCATCCTTCTGGTAAGCTGCCATCGCAAAGGTAGCAAGCGGCAACAGATTAATGCCATAGCCGTCTTCTAAAATGTCCAGGTTGCCGTAACGGGCAGAATTTCGGATCACCGTAGCAATACAAGCAAGTTGTCCAGCAGCAGCTCCCATCCAGACAATATCATGATTGCCCCACTGAATATCCAGAGAGTGATACTGCAAAAGCTTATCCATAATTTTATGCGGTGCTGGACCACGGTCATAGATATCCCCTAAAATATGCAGATGTTCCACTGCCAGCCGTTGAATCAATTTAGAGAGTGCTACAATAAATGACTCTGCACGGTCAATCTGAATCATGGTATCAATAATCGTCTCATAGTAGGCTTCCTTATCCAGTATTTCTGGTTTTTCCGTAATCAATTCTTCAATGACAAATGCATAGTCCACAGGCAAGGCTTCCCGCACCTTGGAACGGGTATATTTCGAGGAAAGTGTTTTACACAGCGTAATCAAGCGGTACAAAACAATTTTATACCAATCCTGCATATGCCGTTCTGTCTTTTTAACAATATCCATTTTCTCTCTTGGATAGTAAATCAGCGTTGCAAGTGATTTCTTATCTGCATGGGTTAAAGTATGTCCAAATACCTCATCAATTTTCTTCTTGACAGAACCAGAACCGTTTTTGAGTACATGGGAAAATGCTTCATATTCCCCATGAACATCTGTGATAAAGTGTTCTGTCCCTTTGGGAAGATTCAGGATCGCTTGCAGATTAATAATTTCAACAGCAGCTTTATCAATGGTGGGATATTGTTCTGCCAACCGCTGCAAATATTTTAATTGCAGCTGCTGAAAAGTTGGTTCGTTGATTGTTGCATGCATAGGGGGGACTCCTTTCTGTTTTTACTGGTTTTAGTATAGCATTTTTGATGATATTTGTAAAGCAGTTTCAAGTAAGAACTACGGAAATCAATTTTCGGATTTCCTTTAGAAAACTTGTTCGAATTGTCCGGCAGATTCGCTTCGCTCTCTGCCTATGATCGCTGTCCGCCCTTCTGTATGTTATA